>CANHVD010000080.1 GCA_947463775.1 Planctomycetaceae bacterium
GGAAGCTTCAGCTCGCAGCCGAAGAACGTGATGACGCCACTATCGAAGCCATGCTTCTGGAACTGGAAGAAATCAGTTCGCGAATCGAATTGCCGGCGGAGGTTTGAAGCGGGGTTCCAGCCGCCATGGCTTGCATCATCTTTCAGGATCAAGTCAGCACAAGCCTGCTCACTCTTTTGTAGCGGAGCGGGCATTTGTAGCGGCGCGGGCAGGCGATCAGCTTTCTTCCATAAGACGGGACCTCAGCAGATCCCCGGCGACTGGCCACCAAAGCCTCGTTCCGCGCGTAAAAAAACTCCGGTCCTGATTTGGGACCGGAGTTTTTCCATTATGCGAAAGCGAGCCTGCAATTATCGCTTTGGAGCGGTGCAAGAGCCGTGCGTGTCGGCCATAGATGTCTTCTGCTCTGTGATCCCTGGACATTGAGAAGCCATCTCGGCATTCAATTCCTTGTAAGCTGACCACTCAGCCGGCAGATTGTCCTCGTGGAAAATCGCAGCGACTGGGCATTCTGGAACGCAAGCTTCGCAGTCGATGCATTCATCCGGATGGATGAACAGAATGGCTTCACCTTCGTAAAAGCATTCTACTGGACATACGACCACGCAGTCAGTGTATTTGCAATTGAAGCATGGTTCGGCGACGACATGGGTCATTGAATATCCTTTCCCACCAGAAGATCTGGTCACTTACAAATGACAACGCCCAACATGAGGCGAATTGATGCACAAGTACAGAAATCAAACACCAGGGTCAGTCATGGCCAGTTTCGGCCAGTTCTTTAGCTGAGTTTTATGACATCTGTTTCGGCAATTTCCAGACTTGTTAGACAGGCAATCCGACAGAGTTCAAATTGAGACGGAGTCTCTAATCGAAGTCCGGCGGAAAACGGTCTTCCGCCCCTCTGATGCCCTCCGGAAGTCTTCTCAGGTTTCCCCAATCGGAATGCTTATCAAAGATTGTTCTCTGCGGAGCGAATCCAAGGTTGTCGGTGTCCCAGGGGAGTGGCACAATCTTCGCAGATGAAAAGCATCGCTGGAGAAATCGGGTTGGGGGGTTGTTCCGATCAAAGAGAATCCGTTGGCCGGAGTTCATCCCTCGGCGATAAAACAACGTTATTGACCCTTGTCGTGACTGACATCACAGTTTGTGCTTGATGTGACATTCTTCAAATCTTCCGCCCCTTATTCTCACGTGACCTCGAAACAAAGGTTTCTGTGGTGTTTCCTGGCTCCACGAGTCTTCTACGTGACTACATGGCTTCTGATCTCCGGCTTCGCGCGATTTTTCGGCGAGGCTGCGACCACACGAATTGAGCTTTTGCCGTGCCACTAACAGACATTGATCGAAAACTTCTGAATGACCTCCTGGCAGGCCAGAGTGGTGCGTGGAGACTCTTCGTCGACCGCTTTACGGGCCTCATCATTCAGGTTATCAAGCATACCGCTCAGGCTCACAGCCTGAAATTGAATGCCGACGACATCGAAGATCTCTGCGCAGAGACATTTGCCGAACTGCTTTTGCGCGACATGGCCGCCCTGAGATCGTTTCGGGGACGTAGCTCTCTGGCAACTTATCTGTCAGTGATTACTCGCAGAGCCGTCGTCCGTAAGCTGACTCAACACCGTTATTTGCAGGCGATGGGACACGTCAATGCTCATCAGGCGGCTGTCGACTATGCCTCCAACGACGCTCCGCCGGGCCGTCAGCTTGAACAGAGAGATCACGTGGAAAGTTTGTTTTCTCGACTTCCACAAGAAGCGGCAAAGGTCCTGAAGTGGATTTATCTTGACGGCCTCAGCTATCGACAAGTGGCAAAAAAACTTGGAAAACCCCTAAACTCACTGGGTCCCTTGCTGACACGCATTCGCGCGGCCGCGGGCCCCGCCACTGCGGATTGACTGCATATCCGGGCCACGGTCTGTCCAGAGCAATTGGTTTGCATGCATTTTTGAAAAATCGGCGTTCTCTGGAGTCTACTCTGCCGTTAATCTGTTGAAGCGATTTGCCGCGAACGTGTTTTTCTGGTCGGAAACAGTTCGTCTTCGCAAGACCGATAAGCAGGCTCATGCACTGACATTGATTCAGCGTCATGAGAGTGTCATCGCGTCGAAGCCACCTCAACTGCCGCCCAAGGTCGACCAGAATGAAATCCCGTTCGCATAGTTTTGAAGTCCCCCCTGCGAACTCAAATGTCCGATCAGGCTTCACGCTGATTGAACTTCTGGTGGTTATTGCCATCATCGGAGTCCTTGTGGCAATCCTGCTGCCCGCTGTCCAGGCGGCTCGCGCAGCTGCTCGAAGAACGCAATGCCTCAGTAACCTCAAACAACTCGGGTTGGCGATCCATAACTTTCACGATGCCAATCGAATGTTCCCTCCGGCTCGATTGATCCTGAATTCCAATCGAGCATCAAACAGCAGTGACGGCACCGACGAGGGGCTTGATGAGCCGACATGGCTGATTCATATTCTGCCGCACCTTGAGCAATCAGCGTTATTCAGTCAGTGGGACGTCTATAAGCCTTACGGTCTGCATTCCTCCGAGGCCCGTTCGTCTGTGGTCTCCACTTATCTGTGCCCGGAAAGGCATTCTGCTTCTGATGCAGTAACCAAGGACGTTCAGGTTGAGATTCGATTCCCCTGCGGCTGCAAAGGAGGAATCCAGTCAATCCCTGGCGGAGCTGTCGCGGATTATGTCGCAAATCATGGAGACAATTCCCCGGGAGCAGCCGGCCTGCCGACAGATTTTTACTGGGGTGGCTATGGCACAGGTGTCCTGATTTCCAGTACACCGGAAATTGACGAAGCAAAGTCACTTAATGGACAGATTGTTTTGAAACGTCGCTGGCTCGATACCGTCTCCATGAGTGATTTGAAAGACGGAACCAGCCAGACAATCCTCGTGGGTGAACCTCACGTACCGCCCGACAAGCTCTCACAGAGCCCGTGGAATGGTCCTGCTTATATGGGTCGGCATCTGACTCATTTTGCAAGAATCGGTGGCCCCGGAGTTCCCATCGCGCATCACCCCAACGATCAGCGAGCCTCCGTTTACTCGTTCGGCAGTGCTCATACCGGAATGTGCCAGTTCGCTTTTGCTGACGGCAGCGCGAGGGCGGTCAATTCCAGCCTCAACACCCGAATACTGGCCAGTCTCTGTCATCGATCTGACGGTGTTCAGGTTGGTGACTTTTAAGAACCCGCTCATGACAGTCCTTTCGAGCTTTCACGCTGGCCGTCGCACCATCCTCGCTGCGGCGATTGTTCTGATCATCACATCCAATGGATGCGGTGAAAAGCAACCAACGACCTATCCAGTAAAGGGACGAGTTATCTTTTCAGATGGCAAACCCGTCATGCTGGGGACAGTTGAACTGCTTTCCAAAGCGGGAACAATGAACGCTCAGGGATCGATTCAGCCTGATGGCACCTTCATCCTTGGCACATTCGCCAGTAATGATGGCGCTGTTGAAGGGACACACAAAGCGATCGTCATGCAGATGATTGTGAGTGATGGTCTCCCCAGACATTCGATGGATCATGGCGATCCGATCGATCCGCTTTACAGCTCCTATTCGTCATCTCCGCTGACCGCGCTCGTTCAACCCACAGCATCCAACGAGATCACGTTGACTGTAGAACGCGCGAAGCGAAAGTAAGAGCGTGTATGGAGTACGGATCTCACCCCCACTTGTGATTTCCGAAGAAATGCTCCCTCAATACCAATTGACAAATCGCACAAGTCATTAGAATGTCTGGCACTGGTCGGGCTCTAAGTTGGTTGTTCAATACTACTTGGCCCAGAGAGCATGCATACGCGTCGCTTTCAAATTCTTATTTCGCTTCAGGTTGCGCTGCAACTCCTGATTCCCGCGTTCGCCCCGTGGCTGCATTCGTTTGTCGATTGTGGCGGCGTGCAGTGCTTCACGTCGACTCAGAAATCCCATTCCGCGTCAGCCTGCCCAACACAGCGTCCGTTGCCTCGCTGCCTCGCCGGATGTTGCCACGACGATGGCAACGACAGTGCCAGCTCAGCAACCCACTCATCAGACCCAGGCCAGCCTGATCAGCAAACCCCTCATGATTGTGCCCACTGCGCGATCTGTCAGGCGATTTCCGCTCCACGAATTCTGGCATCTGTCGTTGAACTCTCGGCAGCTCCTGAGCAGATCGTGCCTCTTATTGTGCCGGCCTGCGCAGACCCAATGCTGGGATTTGGCCTGCCGCCGAAATGTCGCGCTCCGCCTGCGGCTTGAGCGTCTCACATCGCAGTTCTCCGTGATTCGTGCCAGAAACAACGGAATCCATCAAGGCTTGAGCTGTCAACTCAAGTAGATGTGATGTCGTTGCCTGATGGCTCTTCTTAACAGAACTGCAACCGTTGCACCTCGAAATGTGCTCGCGTGATGCACTCGTATCCTCTGCGTTGACGAGGGCGCGCATGCAGAACTGCGACGCCACTTCGATCCGCAAGTGCAGCAGCAGTGCGCAATTCGTCGCTGCCGAGCAACTTCAATTCGCATTCGTGATCTGGCCCTGTAGCCACGATTCATGATCGGCGGACCAGGCTCGAGTTGCGCAGATTGCACGACAGAATCGGGCATCACCCCTGCTGACAACGCCCAAACTCAGACCCTTCTACTTACTGATTAATTTAAATTTCCATAAGGAAAATATTAGATGTTAAAGTCTCAAATCGCTTCCGTACGAAAACGAGGATTTACCCTGATCGAATTGCTGGTTGTAATCGCGATCATCGCAATTCTAATTGCACTGTTATTGCCCGCCGTCCAGCAGGCTCGCGAAGCAGCCAGAAGAACGCAGTGCAAAAACAATCTGAAGCAATTAGCACTGGCGGCTCACAACTACGCTGACACGCACAGTTCGTTTCCACTTCAAGCTGGCGCATCCTTGTATGGCTATTCAGCTCAGGCTCAGTTGCTGCCATTTCATGAACAGGGCAGCCTGCATAGTCTCATCAACTTTAATCAGCCGCTGACCATCGGGCTGGCGTGGAATCCGCAAGTGAACCCTGCGATTGCTGCTGTGGCCGGAACTCGCATTTCTGTGCTGATGTGCCCCAGCGATTCTGGGAATCCTATGTTCACTGATTCGTTTGGATTTGCCTGGGCTGGCGGCAACTATCTTGTGAATGGTGGGTCAGGAACACAGTTGAACTACTGTTCGGGCAACAACGATGGACTCTTCTGGCGCGGTTCGAGCATCAAGTTTCGTGACATCACCGATGGAACCAGCAACACCGCATTCATGGCGGAGACATTGTTTGGTAACAGGCAGGCGGCGACAACAACTCTGGTGGATACTCAACGCCAGATGAAGCGAGTCAATCTTGGAGCGTCGTGCGTGGCGACGGCTGAAGCCATGGAATCAACTGCGTCCACGAACTTCACTGGAAACCGGGCTGGAATCTGGATTTCATCAACGGGATTTCACACCCTTATTCAGGGCTACTATCCACCGAATTCAAAAAGCCCGGACTTCGGTAATCACGGAGAAGTTGTGTCCGGTCCACGAAGCCTGCACGTCGGGGGAGCGCAGCTGTCGCTCTGTGACGGCAGTGTTCGCTTTGTTTCCGAGAACGTGAATCTTGCCATCTTCCGCAACGTGTTCGCTCGCAACGACGGACAGGTGCTGGGCGAATTTTGACCTGATCCCGGATATGGTGGAAGTTGCGGCCAATGTGTTCGCGGGACACCCGATCGTATTGAGTCTCAGTCGTAGCCGTGCGCGGAGTAATCCGCGCCGAAATCGATCCGGCCTTCTGATCAATATCCGATCATTAACCTGTCGCAGCGCTGGTTGAGCAATCTCAGCCAGCGACTGCTCTTTTGTGCCAAACCGTCTTCTTTCAGGACGTTATCCATGCGATCGACTGCAATCGCAATTTGTTTACTGAACATGGCCATGTGCTGTGGCGGAGATTTGTCTCCATCAGCCTGGACCGAATTTCGAAATGGGGGCTCCTCTGTTTCATCGGGATCGATGCCGTTAACCTGGTCACCAGAGAGTGGCATTGCGTGGCAAAAAGAACTCAACGGATATGGTCAATCCTGCCCGGTGATCTTCAACGGACGGGTATTTGTCACGTCTGTTGTCGGCCCGATGAAAGACGAATGTCAGATCATTTGTCTCGACTTAAAAACCGGTGAGCAAGTCTGGGAGTGGAAGAAAGAAGCGACTTCTCGCGCAGCGTCAAATTACATGGCGTCGCGAGCCGCACCAACACCTTTAGTAGATGCGAACGGCGTTTATGCTTTCTTTGAGAGCGGTGATTTTGTCGCCATCAATCCTGATGGAAGTTTGAAATGGTCCAGAAGCCTGACCGACGAATTCGGAAAGTTTGACAACAACCACGGCCTGGGAAGCTCACCGACTCAGACAGCCGAACTGGTTATCGTCAACATCGAGCACAAAGGGCCCTCCTATCTGTTGGCGGTCGACAAGCAGACGGGCGAAACACGATGGAAGGTTGATCGACCCTCCGGAAGTTCCTGGACTTCTCCCATCGTGGTTCAGCAGGAGGGAAAAGAGCAGGTTGTCGTCAGCTCTGGTGGATCGGTAAGCGGTTACAGCACTGTCGACGGCAAACAACTGTGGTCCGTCGACGGAATTTCCGGGAACTCAGTCCCTTCACCGACAGCAGCTGGACCGTATCTGTACATTGGAGCCCGCATCCCAGAGTTCGGATCAGCAGAAGCAGCTTCCCAGTCTAACCTTTGCCTGCGTCTGGACTCTTCTGAGAACCCTCAGAATGAAGTGCTTTGGCGAGCAAAAAAAGCGGTCTGCGATTACGCCAGCCCTGTTATCCATGGCGACTGTGCGTATTACCTGAACAATGTGGGAGTGCTCTATTGTGTTGACAGTCTGACCGGAGAAACTCAATACACCGAACGGCTGGGAACGACATGCTGGGCAACTCCCGTTGTGGCGGGTGACAATGTTTACTTCTTCGGAGAAGATGGCAAGACGGTAGTCATCCAAAGCGGCCCTGTGTTTTCCAAAGTGGCCACCAATCTGCTTTGGGATCCCCGCAATGCTCCCGCTCCTGAGTTCTACAGGGAACATCAGAGTTCCGGGCATGGACATGGTTCCTCTGCAGACGACAGCAAGCAGAAGGCGAATGCCGCGAACGCTCCTGTTGCTCAGGAAAAGCAGAACGGGGCAGTTGAGACACCGGAAACAAGCCCGAGGAAAAGCGAGGGTTCTGGACGAACTGGCGGCCCCGGTGGCGGAATGATGGCCACATTAATGAAGAGCGATGCAAACGGTGATGGAAAAATTTCCGAGGAAGAACTGTCGCCCGACTTTCGAGAAATGATGGGGCGAATCGACCTGAACAAAGACAAGTTCCTGGATGCCGAAGAATTGAAAGCCATGGAGGAAAGCTTTCGCAAACGTCGTGAAGGGTCGAAGGACTCCGCTCGTGATCCGATTGTATATGGCGTCGCAGCAGCTGATGGAGCGTTTTTGATCCGAACGGGAACTCGCCTTTTCTGCGTTCGTGGCGAATAGGCTTCAGTCGACATCCCAATCAGGACACAACCTTATCTCAGAAAGACTAAAGGTCTCAAACAATGAGAATAGTTTTATTGCTCGTCGCTCTTTCTGCCGTAACTCTCGCAGGCTGTGGCCAGACGTCGGCTGAGGCGTTGCAGCCGGCGAGCGTCGCGGTCCCGGAATCATGGACCACTGACGGAAAGACATGGACTCACCAGACGTCACTTAACAAATCGGACGAAGAGGTGCTGATGAAGTTTTTCCAGATTCACACCAGCTTTCAGGGAAGCACCGACTTTGAAGGCTCACCACAGATTCTGGTGACCGGAAAATCTGATCGAAGATTCTATTGGTTTCGAGGAACCCCGGACGCTCTGGCATGGTCCTGCATTCACTTCGAGGGCGGGAAATTTCGTACGTCTGAAGGCACTGGTAGTCCTTTTGTGAAATGATGCGGACGGCCCGAGAATCCAGCGGGTTTCACAATGACTGCCGTGCATGCCGCGAGTATTGCATCAAAATCATCAAAACAAATAAGGGAGTTCAATATGACATTTTATTCGCGTGCTGTGCGACGGCTAAGGACCGCTGTCGCTTTGGGACTTGGTTTGACATTCTTTTCACAGGCTTGTGATGCCGGAGATCGCGGGCCCCGTATTGCTCGAGTCCTTTGGCAGGATCGGGATAAAGACACCTTGATGTGGGGAGAAGTCCATGGCGGTGAGCAGTGGATTGTTTCCGCATCGCCGGTGAAAGACTTCCCAAAGCTTGATCGCGAGAAGCAGGATCTGGTGCAAATGGAGCATGCCGAGGGACACCTGCTCGTGGGCGTCCGTGATAACGAGGAAGGAAAATTCCAGAGCGGATGGATCGCCGTCGACACTGGTGTCCGCGAAGAGCCACACGGCGATCATTCCCACTGGAAGTTTGTGGGATTGCCATCCGTCAGAGGCAGTCGACTTGACACAGAGCAGGGGAACCCGGCCCATATGTATCTTTATAACGGTCACTTCTACATGGCAAATGATAAGAAGAACGGGTTCACTCACCTGAACCCCAAAGACCTTCTCTTAAAGCCAGCCAAAGAGTGCGGGAACTTCTTTGCCGGTGGAGGAAACCATATCACGATGGCGGCGGTCGATAACGCTGTTTGTTATTCTACATGGATTGACGGTGGCGGACCGAATATGGGTCGTGTTGACGTCGTCAATCTCAAGAAGGCGGAGGGCGACAAAACTGCCTACTCATTCAATCTGCCGACCGGAGTTATCCACGGAGCGACGGCAAACTCCGGACGAGTCTTCTTTGCACCAGCAGATGGTGTCTGCTGGGTTGATGCGGATACTTCATTGTCAAAGACAGCAGAGACTGTGATGGTGAATCATATCTCGCTGGGAAAAGATGAAGGCGCGGAAAAACCCAATCGCACCGGCGCTTTCGTGAATCATCGCAACTGGGTTTTATTCACGACCGGAGGCGGAGAAAGCAAGTCCAGCCTTTGCCTCATGGAGGCCAATGCAACACCGCCAAGGATCGTTAAACTTCCCATTGCAGTCGAAGAGGGACTTACTTTAACAACGCCGGAAGTCGTTCTGGCTGCTGGTGGGAAACGTTACGCTTTCCTGTTTCACGACAAGAAAGAAGGCGACAAACAGGAGAAGTTGACAATCATTGACCTGGATCCAAATGGCGATCGAAACTTCTCGGACGCTGCAATCTCGAAAACTCTTCCCGTCGGGGCCAGCAAGGTTGACGGCCATAATGGACACCACGCGATCGGCTTTGATTCAGAAGGCCGAATCGCCTGCTTTACCAATCCCGGCGAAGGCTCTATCTGGGTCTTAAGCCTTAAGGATCTGACAATCCGTGCAAAATCCATTGTCGGAGGAACACCAGGAGCGATTGTCGCCATTGGTGCGCCAGAACATAAGCATTGATCTGTACGAATGAAAACACCAACATCCACGGAACAATTTGAGTTCCCTGGTCACTGTCGTCCAAACTCAAATGCTCTTCATTCTTCCAAAAAGGTCAGCACGATGCACGGTTCAGTCAGTCCTACTTCGAAACTCGTCCTACTGTCGTTTGTGACGTTATTCGCAGGCTGCACCGACGATGTCGGACAGCCCGACGCAAAGGCTGGCGGCGCGGCTGCAAAACACAATCACGACCATAGTCATGCGCCGACGACATCTGGTGAAGGGCTGGCTGAACTCACGTCGCTGCGAAATACGATTCGTGATGCATTTGCGGCAAACGACATGGATACCGCTCATGATCCGTTGCACGAGGTAGGCGACGTCTTGTTGGCGATACCAGAACTGACCAAAAAGGAAAACATCGATTCCGAAAAGCAAGCTTCCATTCAGAAGGCAGTCGACACTTTAATGGACGCCTTCGGTCGCGTTGACAAAACGATGCATGGTCAGGAAGGATCAACCTATGCTGAGGAATCCGCAACGATTGATGCGGCGGTGCTGGAACTTGAATCGCTGCTGAATCCTTCTGAAACTCCGAAGCCTGACGCAGCGACACCAGATAAACCAGCATCAGCAACATCGGAAACGCCAGCCGTAGAAACAACATCTCCTGCTGAGGCTCCTCCGGCAGCTAACCCGAACTAAACACCCGACTTGAAGGCCACGGAGCACCTCATGACGAATCTGACTTCTGATTTCAAAACACTCAGGCACAGTCGACGACTGATGACTTACAGTTTCGTTGCCATGCTGGTGCTCCTGCTCGTCATGCCGGGCTGTGGGGAGACAATAGATCCCGAATTGGTTGAGATACGGAATCGTTTTCTGAACGTGTCCACCGAAACGAAGGAAACACCCGTCTCAGAAATCCGCGCTTCGTTAAAGTCGGGCGAACTAAAACCCGGGACGCCTTTTAAGGTTCGAGTCCGTATCAATGCCGGTGAGTTTCCGCCATTTGTCAATGGCTCTGCGAAGTTCTTTGTCACCGATGCCACGGGACATGACGGGGATGAGTCTCATGACCCACACGAATGTCCGTTTTGCCGCCGTGACGTCAAGAGCATGATGGCGTTAGTGGAGTTCCACGATGAAGCCGGCAAAACTATCGCCATGGATGCTCGAGAGCTTTTCGAAGTCAAGGATTTCGAACTGCTCGTCATTGAAGGCACCGGCCAGTTCGACTCAGAGGATGTCCTCTTGATGACCGCCAGCTCGATGTCCATCGTGCGTTGAACTGCAAACGCAGGTCATTGCATGGTGATGGACCGCTGGATTCCTCTGCATTTCGACGAAATGCACGGCCGGCTGATACGGAGAAGTTCAACCGCTGTCGTTAGCCAACAGAAGAAGATTCCTTCCGGCTAAATGTGACTTCTTTGAGAGGTGCCCGAGTCTAAGGTTGCCGGTGCAGCACGATCGCCATGACGCTTTTGACGCCAGCTTCCGAAAGCAGAGCTGCGGCGAGCGTCATTGTCCAGCAGGTGCGAGCGGTCGAGGCGCAAAGAAGAACAGGGCCGGCTGGCAGGTCGGTGAGTTTCTGGAGGCGAATGGCTTTCTCCAGATGCTTCACGTGTGATGCGCTGGGCTGGTTTTCCGGGCAGGCTGGACCTTGCCATGAAAAGGCATCGAACAGGGGCAGTCGCCCGATTGTCGAGATATGACTGGCCAATTGCCGGTTACTCTGCATTTCAGAGTCGGGAGCGGGGGCTGGCATGACCAGCGCCGGGCGTTGCTCCCAGTCGTTCTTCCAACGCTGCAGCAGGCTGACTGCGCCATCAAGCAGATCAGAGGGGACGATTGTCATGCCACTTCGCGCGAGTGCTTCCAGCTCTTCGGTCCAGCCCGGATCGTCTGCAAAGGCAACAGCGCGGGCGGAGAGCTTTGCGGAGATGGTCCCTTTGCGAGTGCAGCCCTTGGGCCAGATTTTCCGGGGTTCGAAGATCACGTCCTGCTGGCGGAGGTAGCGGCGGGCTTCGTTGATTGCGCTGGCGGAGGGGTGAAGTCCCGGCTCCGGCAGTTGTCCCGTACACACAGAGCATTTGCCGCAGGGGGCCGGATTGGGATCGCTGAGTGCCTGCTGAAGGTATGCCATTAGACAGCCACGCCCATGGGCATAGTTGCGCATGAGGTCCGCTTCTTCACGGCGTCCCGCAAGGAGAGCGTCCCATTTACGTGAGTCGAGCATCCAAGGTCGACCGGTGGCGGTCCATTTGCTTCCATCCTTTTCGACGGCGTCATCGACAGCAAGAATCCGAAGAAGTGCTTCGAGTCGTCCGCGGCGAATGGCCGTTGCGCCTTCAAGATCGATGACCGACTGAGGCCGTTCTGAGAGCGATTTAAGAACACGGTCGGCGTTTTCCTGACTGGGAATGTTGGCCGTTGCAAAGTACTCCCAGATCGCTTCATCACCACTGCCCGGAAGAAGAATAGCTTCTGCGTGTGTGAGGGCACGACCGGCGCGGCCGATCTGCTGGTAGTACGCAACGGGAGTGCCGGGTGAGCCGAGATGGAGGCAAAATCCAAGGTCAGGCTTGTCATAGCCCATACCGAGTGCAGAAGTGGCGACGACAGCCTTGAGTTCATTTTTCCGCAGTTGCTGTTCAATGTGCAGGCGGTCGGCTGTTTCCGTCTGGCCGGTGTAAGCTGGAACATCAAAGCCGCATTGACGGAGATAGCCCGCCAAACGCTCGGCTTCAGCAACGGTGAGCGTGTAGATGATGCCTGAGCCCGGCAGAGTTTGCAGCGCGTCAGCGATCCATGCGAATCGCTCGACGGCGGAGAGTCCGGGGATGACGGAGAGTCGGAGGGACGTTCGGGCGAGAGTGCCACGAAAGACGGCGGTGCCATTACCCAGTTGTCTGCGGACGTCATCGGTGACTCGTTCGTTAGCAGTCGCAGTGGTGGCGAGCACGGCGGCGTTTGGTGCAGCGAGGAGGGAGCGAGCGAGTCGCTGATAATCGGGACGAAAATCAAATCCCCAGTCACTGATGCAGTGGGCTTCATCAATGACAATCAGGGATGTTTGAGCCAGCAGTTGGGGGAGTCGTGCCGCGAAGGCAGGATTACCAAGTCGTTCGGGTGAAACAAGCAGCACGTCCAGCTGGTTGTTCTTGAGTGCCTGAAAGATTGGATCCCAATCGTCAATGTTGGTGCTGTTAATGCTCTCGGCCTTGAGGCCCGCTTTGCCAGCGGCGGTCACCTGATCGCGCATCAGTGCCAGCAGCGGGGAAATGACAAGTGTTGTTCCGCCGCCCGCCTTTCGCAGCGCGGTGGTTGCCGCCCAATAGACGGCGCTTTTACCCCAGCCGGTGGCCTGGACCACAAGGACACGAGCGGCAGGCTGAAGAACTGCGTCGACTGCGGCAAGCTGGTCAGCTCGAGGAACGGCCTGCGGGCCTGCCAGGAGCTGCAGAACTGCGGTGAGATGCTTCAGGGCAGAAGAAGTGAGCATGGTGCATGCAGTCCGAAAAAACAGAGATCTCGTGCATACCTAGCCCATATCCTAATGGCGATTAACACACATGTCCATAGGTACGTCAGCAGATGATCAGCATCAGATAGGAAATCACCTTTGAAAATTCGAATGGGGCCGTCGCCCGGGGCCTGATAGATGAAGATCTCCTTGCGATGTTTCCCAATCGTCAGCCTGTGCTATCCCATGAAATCAGGCAAGCGATCGTATGGGGCGAATCCCACACGGGACTGGCTTACCTGATACGGTTCACTGGAAAGAAGTTCAGTCGACCCGGTACGTCATTTAGGCTATCGACGCAAATCTGGCGTCGCAAAAATGCTTGACTTCGTATTGCCCTTGTTCGGATGACCTTGCTTGACCTGATTGTCTGCCATTGCAGAACGTAGAGAGCCCGTTGGAGCACATTCTGACGCACGTGGGGCGAGATAGAAATTCCGTCCGACTAACGAATGTTTCCCCTCGTAAAACAGGCATTTGCCTACCAGCGAGACGTCAAGGTGTCCGCCGAGGCTCACAACCTGCTTTGGGAGCCGGGAATCCTTTTGCGAGGTTGCGAGTGTGATTCGGACGCTTTCCCGTTCTTCAGAAGCGAGTTTCCAGACGCCTCACGTGCCGTAAGTTAATTCACCGCAATGGGTTGCGACGTTGACGAAGTTTTGACACAGTCATGACGGCGGCAAAACACGATGCTGTTGCTGCAGGTCGACAATGGGCCTATCGTGCAGAAGACAGCGAGCTCTTTGGTCGTACTGAGGCCATCCGGCGGTGCTGAAAACAAAACTTGAATGACTTCTACAACGAAATATCACATGTCAACAGCAATACCGCTCACAAAGCCTGTCGACGATCAGCCATCGGATCGTGGGCTTTCTGCTGCAGAGATCAAACGTCTTAAATTTCAGGCGGATACGGACCAACTTGTTGCCGCATTTAACAAAGATCAATTGAAGCTCAGCAATGTTGACTGGGTTGTGACTTTGTTCCTGATCGGAGTCCACGTCGGCGCGTTATTCGCC
>CANHVD010000081.1 GCA_947463775.1 Planctomycetaceae bacterium
CCTCGCATCAGCGTATCGATGCGATCGTCCCATTCATCCGCCTGAGCTTTTTCCTGCTCGCCATTGTCCTGATAATAAACCGGCCCCAGCGCGAAGAGCCCAAGTGCCGCGCGATGACGATGCGGCTCATCAACAGCAACCTGATCACCGGCAATCTGCAACTTCAGAAACATGTCGTAAGGCATGTCATCGTTTAACGCCTGCACGACCCAGTCGCGGTACAGATAACCCTGAGGATACATGCGAGCTTGAAACGTGTGAGCCTGATCTTCAGCATAGCGAGCCAAGTCCAGCCAATAACGTCCCCAGCGTTCACCGTAATGCAGCGATGCGAGTAACTCGTTGACAACCTTCTCCCACGCATCCGGCGAATTGTCATTGATGAACGCTTCGACGACGGCTGGCTCTGGCGGCAGCCCGATGAGATCGAAGTAAACTCGACGAATCAATGTTCGTCGATCGGCCTGAGCGGATGGCTTCAGGTTTCGCTTTTCCAATTCATGCAGAACAAAGCGGTCGATGTCAGAATGAGCCCACGCTTGATTCTGTACGGTCGGGACTTCGGATTTCACTGGCGGCCTGAAGGCCCAGAACTCCAGCCCTTTCTGGTAGTCAATTCCGGTCGCCTTGGGAGCCACTGGTTCCGTTCGAGGATCCGGTGCTCCCATTTGAATCCAGCGTTCGAAGTCAGCGATCACAGCCTCAGGAAGTTTTCCCTTCGGCGGCATTTCATAACCTTCATATCGCAAGGCCTGCAACAGCACGCTTTCATTCGGTTTGCCGGGGACAAGAGCTGGCCCAGAATCTCCACCGGACATCAGCGTGTCACGAAGGTCCAGCCGCAAGCCACCTTTCGGAGTCGCGTTGGTGCCCGAGTGACATTCATAGCATTGTTCGATCAGGACCGGGCGAATCTTCGTCTCGAAGAACTCCAATTGCTCAGCGGTTGGCGAAGCACTCGCGGTCAAGTCTTCGGCCGCTTGAAGCTGCTCAAAAACAGCAGTGACAGATCCTGCCATCAGGATCGCCATAATGCGAAGCAAAACGCATTTCATGATTGATTCGGCCTGCGGTGGGGAGGAATTGATCAGCAGGGTTCTGGGAGGGATTTCCGGGGCTATGGAGTCTAGCACGAACAGAACCGGAAATGCGAACAGTTTCCGGCCTGAAGTGCTCAGAGATATGCCTTCTGGTGCGAATATTCACGCGAGAACGGAGCAGTCTGGATGCGTGTCAAATCAGATCCTTTCTGCTGGAACGAATTCTCGCCGTAAGGTGAACCGTGTAAGAGTTTCGCTGAGAATCGCAGGTCTGCTTGGGGGGCGGTCCGTGCACCCGAGGTTACGGCACGCCGCGAAGTGCTGCCCGGCAGGCATGACCTACCGAAATCCTCTGCTGATTCTTTTCCTGACGTTGCAGCCGTCGTCAGCAACGCGCGGTCGAGAAATCTCACGGGCGCATAAAAAAGCCACCAGGAATAAACCGGGTGGCGAGTAAGAATCCTGTTCGCTGAAAGACTAACCCAGCGGGTCCGGATAGCGGAACGTTTTGCCTTCGAAATTGCGAAGCAGCAAGTCATCACCATCGCGGCCAATGACAGTGTCCGGTTGCAATGGAATTTTTCCACCGCCGCCGGGAGCATCGATCACGTAAGTCGGCACGGCATACCCCGTCGTGAATCCACGCAGGCCCTGAATGATTTCAAGCCCCTTGGAAACTGGCGTACGGAAATGCGATGAACCGCTGATCGGATCGCACTGATACAAGTAGTAAGGACGAACTCGCATCAGCAACAGCTTATGAACCAGTTGCTGCATGATGGATACTTCATCGTTAACGCCTTTCAGCAGCACCGTTTGTGAGCCCAACGGAATACCGGCGTCGACCAGGCGAGTACAAGCCTGCTTCGCTTCCGGAGTGCATTCTTCCGGATGCAGAAAATGAACGCTCATCCAGATCGGATGATACTTGCGGAGCATATTGCATAGCTCCGGAGTGATCCGCTGAGGAAGCACGGCCGGCATTTTTGTGCCGATGCGAATAAACTCAAGATGCGGGATGGCTCGCAATCGTCCCAGAATCCAATCCAGCTTCTCATCACTGAGCGCCAGCGGATCGCCGCCGGAAATGAGTACGTCGCGAACCTGCGTCGCCTCTTCAAGATAATGGAAGATGGCTTCCAGACGCTGCACGTTCGGCTGAATTTCGCCGTGCCCGACGACTCGTGATCGAGTGCAATAGCGGCAGTAGGTTGAGCAGAAATCCAGCGGCAGCAGGAGGACTCGATCGGGATAACGATGAACCAAACCTGGGACCGGACTATGGCCATCTTCTCCAAGCGGATCATCGGCTTCGCCAGCGGTGCGAACGAATTCACGCGTTGTTGGGACGACAGTTTTGCGCAATGCCTGGAGCGGGTTCTCCGGGTCAAGCAGACTCATGTAATATGGTGTTACTGCGGTCGGCAGCAATGTTCCGCCGTCGGACAGCACGTCTCGTTCTTCGAAGGAAAGATCCAGCATCTTCTCGAACTGCTCGAGCGTCTTGACGCGATGCCGAGACTGCCAGCGCCAATCGTCCCAATCAGCGTCGGGCGTATCCGGAAAGAAACGCTCACGGAATTGAACGGTCAGGGGGTTCTCAACACGCGGTGAGTTTCCTGCGACATGAGCAGAGTCAACTCGAACACCACTGCGGCCAGCGGTGTTCGCTGACTCATTTCTGATGTTTGTGGAAGAAGCCACTACTGAGTTCGTTGAGGATGGTGCCATCCCGACTCGATTTCGCAGAGCCGTTGCCGAAGACTGATTTCTGGCCTGAGTGAGAATTGAGCCACCGCCTGAGCGATCCAACTGTTGAATCGCGGGGGCTTCTGAAATAGACAGAACAGGGAGTAGACCCGATCCCGGGGGCTCGTCCTGTTCTGTTACTGCCGACGGAGGTTCTGAACACTCACAACCGCCGTGCGATGATTCTTCCATCGACAAAGATCTCCATGAGAACTATGTCTCTGCAACAACCTCCATGTTGTAATCCCGCGGATATGCTTTCAGTCAATCAGATCGGGATCAAAGAGGGGCAGACAACATTCCTGAAGTCGGCAGACTCTCATCAGTCCGGCCGACTCCATCCCGGGCTGATGTTCAAACAGATTGAAATGAGTCTCTTCCTGAAGGACCGTGTTCTTTCAGCACGACAATCAGGGCGAGGGAACCAGACCAGTTGGCCGAACCCCTCTCTACCTCCACGCAAAATCACCTGTCCTAAGAATTATTCTTGCGCGGCGTTATATCTCCAGCCCATTTCATTTCAATAGACCAGTCACTGCAGTTTTCTGGAAACAAAGAAAATTGCTCAACCATGAATCGCTGTGACTTTGTTGGCACCGCCGCCGCTTCGGCTTCCCCGAAGACAACAGCAGCCTGAACGGGCAAGGCCTGAACTACCAATGCATGGCTGATGGTCCGCATTGGAATCACTCGCTCCGGCGTGATAAGCTTGTCGCGGGGTGAGTCGCTCCGGGTGTTCTGCAAGCAGCCGGAATGACTGACTTCACGGCGTGCTCCGAATCGTTCAATTTCAGTCGGCAGCTCCGTGAGTAAACTGTAGTTCTCAAGGGGAAGTCTGGCGTGCCGCGTCGATCCGGAAAGAAAAAACCTCACAGCAAGCCTTCTCGTTACGTCGCCGTAGCTGAGAAAAGAGACAGTGATACGCCTACGCCGCAGGAGGTCGTTCGTGATCTCATGGCGAACAAGCCGGGTGCCGTCGGTTTTCTGTTGAGCCTTTTGCAACTGGCGGGGCACGCCATCTGGATTTCGCTGGTCTGGTATCTCAGCGTGACGGGCAAGGCCGAGAAGTTGGATTCCAGCTCGTTCCTCTCGTGGCTGGTTGTCGGGATTCTGGGGCTGAGCCTCCTGCTTACGGCGGTTTCACTTTTTGTATGCCTCTATTTTGGACTGCGAAGATCGCCCAGGCTGCTGGCCATTATTGGATTCTGCCTCTCGTTCTTCGTCGGGGTCATGGCGTCGGCCGTTGTCTTCATGCAGGGGCTGCGAGCGCTGTCGGAATAGGTGGCTCACCAGCAAGCGAGACTGCCAGCATATCTCTCTGGATTTGGCCGAATTTCTTAAGTGGCCAAACAAATCTGCGTGTTCAGCGAATCAGATTCGACCTGCAGAAATGATCTTTTGTCTCGATGAAAGTTGCGTGATGTCAGCAAAGACTCCCGGTCGCCTCCAATTTGCGCTAAGTTTTCTTGTCGCCGTCTGGGGGATTATGCACTTCCTGGCCAGCCCCTGCCTGTCACAGGAAGCTGCTCCGGCTTCCAAAATGAAACTCGACGGGCGAATTGCGGACCAGCCGATTGTTGTTGGGTATGCCAGAAATGTCGGCCCCGCGCGAGCCATGGAGTACATGAAGGGACTGACGGAACGCCTTGAGATCGGCAAGTCAATCCGCGAGGGCATTCAGAATCAGGAGGAACAGGAACGAATCAAAAGTACCACGGGAAATGTGGAAGAACCGCTGTATGGTTTCGCTGGCTATATGGTTCAGAGCCTGATCCCGTCCTATGAGACACTCAGTTTCCAGCAAGTTGCCGACGAAGACGACGCACGACGAATTGCGAATGCTCGCAAAGCTCAGTGGGGCGAACAGGGCTCGTTGGAGGATCTCGGCAATGGATGTTTCAAAGTTCAATATCGAAGTGAAAGCACCTACGAACTGCCGCCAGGGGCCGATGAAAAACAGTACACCAACAATAATCCGCAACAGCCGCGTGGTTATGAGTTCTCGCAGCAGATCGTCGAAAAAGACGGCGTGAAGATGGTTCAGCATCGGCAGGTTATCACCAACCTGTTTCGCTATCACGACACCATCCTTTACGAAGCTGAGTTTGAAGACCTCTTTACGATGGAGCTACCCACGGCGGAAGGAATTCGTAGCGCCATCGATGGATCCACGGACGTCGGCTTCAAAGCCTATCTCGACCGGATTCCGCTCGGAATGCGACAACTTGGCTGGAGCATGCTCTCGGCCGCTGCGGGAAGTCATTTGCAGCAGCGTGATGACGAATCCGACACCGCCTACAACATGCGTCGATCGAGTGGTGACTTGGTTCTGGCGTTAATTCAGTCCGTGATGTTCGATGTCGATTCGGCGGACGGCTGGGCAAGATTTGCAAATGCCGAAGATGGTTCTCTCCGAGGTCAATTGCGAGTTCGCGCACGAAACAACAGTCAGCTTGGCGGACGATTGCTGGAGGCCGCTGGCAGCAGCCGCTTTGCTCCGATTCTCAGTGATGACGCCGCGGCTACTTTTCATCTGTGCGTGAAACTGCCTGAGGATGCTCCCAATGCATTACTGGCTACCGCGAAATGGTCCACGGAAACCATGGGAAAGGAATTCAGTGCAGATCCCCAAATGGTGGCCGCAGGAGAAATGATGGCCGGAGTGCTCACCGGGATCTCCGAGCATCGCAATCTGGAACTGCTGATGAAAGCTGGATGGACGAAAGCGTCCGACGGAGTCCTCTACGGTGGCTTGCAGCTGAACGAGAATCCGGAACTGCTGAAGAGTATTTACTATGTTTTATTGCATCTGCCCAATGCCGATGAAGCGATCGAAAAGATGATGACTCTGGAAGATCGTCAGGGGCTGCAGGTCATTGTGTTTCGCTTCCCTGACGACGTTGTTGAAGGAATGCGTCAGGCCATCGGGGCCAACATCACGCATCTTTATCTGGCTCATCAGAACTCATGCTTGTGGTACGCAGCCGGAACAGAAAACGCCGTCGAAATCATCCGTCAGTCTGTCGAACGATGCACTCAGAATACTCGTGCTGCACGAACACCTCTGATCAGCGGTCAACTCGATCTGGAACGCTGGCTCGGTTATCCCCAGGATGATCCAGCAAAAATCACGTCAATGATTTCCTGGCTCGATGAGAACGCCGGTTGGTTCCCACTGACCCCTATGATGATGTTAATCGGTGGTGAACGTCGTAAACCGAGTTCACTGATGCATCGAGTTTTTGAACTGGGCGGAGACCAGAAGGCTAACTTCTCTCTGGAGGCCGATGAGAGCGGCCTTTTGCTACAGGTATCATTTGGAGAAGCAATCGCCAACTATATGGTTGCAGGGATGATCGACGCTCAGGAAGCCATGATGGAGGAACAGCAAAAGAACGCCCAAGAGATGCAGCGTAAACAGACCGAAGCGCTGAAAGAAGCGGCGAAGAACCTGCAGCCGCCGCCGCTTCCAAAACCGGCGGCGAAAAAATAGGCGGCGTCGGTATTGCTTAGCATCGGCATTGATTAGCGTCGCCGGAAGCTTAGCTCCATGGCGCTGTATCCCGGAGTTCCTGTAGGGTGTGACAAGTGAGCCTTAGCGAACGCAGGCACACCAGTTGAGTCTACGAGTCGATTTGACAGGACGTTGAGGACTGCTTCTTTGCCTCGTGGCGCCGTGCCGCGCGCGGTTGCTGAACTCCCTTCGTCAGCCGTATAACGGTCTCTCACGGATCGTTGCAAGACTCCATCGGGGTCAAAGTGTGACCGTTGAGGTGCTGCTGCCGAACTGATCGGTTTCGATCTCCATCTTCTGCAGTAATGACACAAAGAGATTGCTCAGCGGAGTATTGTTTTCGCGATCAAAGGCAACATGCTGGCCATGTCTGAATCCACCACCAGCCAGCAGGATCGGGAGGTTTGTGTTGTCATGGGTGTTTGAATCTCCCATGTTGCTGCCAAACAGGATCGATGTTCGATCCAGCAATCGTTCTCCGTGCTCGTTGACTCCGCCAAGCCCGGCGATAAGTTTTCCCAGCAGCAACATTTGCTGGCGATCGACATCCTCAAGTTGCCGCAGTTTTTCTTCAGCCTGCCCGTGATGGCTGAGATTATGATAACCGTCCGTCGTGTTCTTCTGATCGCTCAACGTAAAGACCGGCGTCGCAAACGCATCCACCATCAGAGTTACGATTCGCGTTGCGTCTACCTCGAAAGCCAGTTGTGCCATTGACAGCATCAGCTCAAAGCGAGGAATCAACAGCTTGACGTCAGCGATCTCCTGAGGAGCCTCACGATTCGTTGTCGGGCGTGGACGAATCTCCCATTCTCGCGCGGCCTCAAGCCGATGTTCGACATCGCGGACAGAAGAAAAATATTGATCCATCCGCTGGCGATCATTGGCTCCAAGGCGACGATTCAAGCGATCGGCATCCTGCAGCAATGTATCCAATACGCTTCCTCGTTCTTCCAGTCGATGCAACTGACGAGCGACTTCATCCGGACTGCCCTGCACAAACATCCGCCGAAACAACGCCGGCGCGCTGTCTTCAGCGGGAAGTAAGACTCCGTCGCGTGTCCACGACAGGCTTCGATTGGCTTTATCAATGTTGATGCCCAGATTCAGCGTGGAGAATCGCGTAATCGGCCCCAGCTTTTCGGCGGCGAATTGATCCAGTGAAATGCTGTTGCGGAAACCACTGCGAGTCGGTCCGCGTGCGGCTGTCAGAAAACAGTTTTCTGTACTGTGGCCGCCGTGCACAGCCGGATGAGACAATCCGCTGAACACGGTGAACTCATTACGATGCTCGCCCAGCAGCGATAGATAAGGAGAAAGCGAATAATCGCGTCCCGTTGTCTCCGGGAAAAATGGTTTCGGCAGCACTCCAAGATTGTTCGAGATCAGCAGCATGCGGCGAGGAACGCGGGACTCAGACTCATCAGCTAACCCACCATTCATGCATTCCAGTAACGGCAGCGAGCAGACAACTCCCGCACCACGCAGCAGAAACCGGCGTGACACACGCTGAGGAAGAATCGACCGCAGCGTTGATGAAGATGTTGAAGAGTTGGCCATAGGAGTGCCTGGTGTTTCTGATCGTAGAGCGACCGTCAGCAGTCCGCATTTTCAACAACGGACTACTGTCGAACGACTGCCGACATCACATCGGCGCAATGACCGAATGTCTTGCGCCACGACGCAAAGTGTACAGGCAAAAAATTCTCCATGCCACCTTTTCCCTGGCAGCGGCGCAGGCACTGCTTCGCGGACGGTTCGTTCCTGGCACTTCAGCGGTCCGTCTTGAGCGTTCTTCGAGAACATCGCCGCTGCACCGCTGTGCCGATCTCACCGCCAAATCATGTATCTCCATGAAAGAGAAGCGATTATTGCACAAATCCACTCGATCAGAGCAGATCAGTGGTTTCACCGGCCAGCAGATCTGTGATGACGTCATCAAGAGCCCTGAAGTACCAGTCTGTGCCACCGGCACCAGTCAGCCTGTCAATGGCTACCGAATCATTCAGCACGTTAGTCTTCGCTTTCAGTGAGACCAACGGACTCCCGACACCAGCTCGCAGGTTAGCAATACGAGTTGCATAAGCGTTGCCGGAGATCCACTGTGTCCGAAGCGTATTGAGATTGATCAAACTGGTGTCGTTCGTCGTGCGTCCGGCGATCAAAATATCATCACCCGCTCCGCCGTTCAGAAAGTCCGGGCCGACGCCACCGATCAGGATGTCCCGACCACTACCGGCTTCCAGAACATCACCAGCCTCAAGCCCGACCAGAATGTTATTCCCCTCACCACCCGAAAGCCGGTTTGCCAGAGCATTCCCTAACAGCGTATCGCTGCCTGTGCCGCCCACCGCATTCTCGAACGTACTCAGTGAATTCAGCCTCAGCGTACGATTCGTATGCACCGATTGAACGGAAGTTGATCCAAGATTCACAGCCACGCTGGTCGTCAGGTAAGCGAAGTTCAGCGTGTCGGTGCCCTCGTTCGCATTCTCCGTCACCTGGTCGGCTTCGGCTGTGGAAGTCGGAACAAACATGTAAGTGTCGTTATTCGCCCCACCAAGCAATACGTCGCTGCCAGCGGCCCCAAGAAGCTTGTCGTCCCCGGCACCACCCGTCAGAGTATTGTTCAGAGTGTTTCCGAACAGCGTGTCTGCACCGCTACCACCGTCGAGGTTCTCAAACACAACGGCGGAGTTCAGCTTCAAAGTACGATTCGTATGCACCGGCTGAATCGAAGTCGATCCGAGATTCAGCACAACGCTGGTCGTCAGATAGGCGAAGTTTAGTGTATCAGTGCCCTGGTTCAGATTCTCACTCACCTGATCGGCTTCGGCGACGGTGGCAGGTACAAACATGTAAGTGTCGTTGTTCGCCCCGCCGAGCAGCAGATCGTTACCAGCGGCCCCAAGCAGTTTGTCGTCCCCGGCATTGCCAGTCAGCGTATTATTCAGAGTGTTTCCGAACAGCGTATCAGCCCCGCTACCACCAGTGAGGTTCTCAAAGGCAATCGCAGAATTCAGCTTCAGCGTACGATTCGTATGCACTGACTGAATCGACGTCGATCCGAGATTCGCCACGACACCGGTCGTAAGATAGGCGAAGCTCAGCGTGTCGATGCCTTCGTTGAGATTCTCGGTGACCTGATCCGCTTCCACGACGGTTGCAGGAACAAACATATAGGTGTCGCTGTTGGCTCCGCCGAGCAGCAAGTCGTTGCCGCCCGATCCAAAGAGTTTGTCATCCCCGGCACCGCCGGTCAGAGCGTTAGCCAATGCATTCCCAATCAGAGTATCATGGCTTGCTCCTCCGACGAGGTTCTCAATCACCGCTCCGGAGTTCAATCTGAGACTTAAGTTTGGATTGACGATCTGGGTAGCAGACGACGAAAGATTCAGCCACACACCCACAGCAAGCGTCGGAGAAAAATCGATCGTGTCGACATCACTTCCGGTCTCTGCGATCAGGACAGAACCCAATGGGGTATCAGCACCAAACTGATAAGTATCGTTACCAGCCTCTCCGGCGAACTGTAACGCGGCAGGTCCACCCAGCAGCACGCGAGTGATGTTGACAAACATGCCAGCCGCTGACAAGCGGAACGTATCATTAACGCCTGTGCCAAACATTTTCACAGTATCAGTTGACTGCAGAGCCTGTAACTCCAATGGACTTGTTAATGGAAAGACACCTAAGGAAATGAGCGGCCCACCGTTGGTTGATCTTTCTACCGTGACGTTATTCGCACTAAACCGGAGTTCAAGAACATCGACCCCGCTTGTCCCATCAGTTCGATCAAGGACGTTGACCGTGACTGCGTTGACCGCGAATCCATCATTCGAGGTGACTCGAACGTACAACACGTGGGTTTTGAGAGTTTCGAAATCCAGCGAGGCCTTCGTCCTGATGATGCCTGTGACGGGATCAATCGAGAACCCGGAAGTAGCGACCATCTCGTATCCGACCCCACTGGCCGGATTTGGATCGGCGGCAGCTACTTTTCCAACGAACGTCCCGGCAGGCAGATTCTCCGCGATACTAAACGACTGGTTCGCCGCGATGACCGGCGGCAGTTTCACGTCGAACATCCGCGTCTCGACAGTGTCGTGCAATGGATTCAAGTAGCCGCCGTTGGTCCATGTAAAGTGCAACTGACCCGCATTATTCAGCACAGCGCTGGCCAACGCCTGCTCATAGTCACGTTGCACCGGTACGGCGAATTCCCCTCCATATCGATTACCGAAAGGGTCAAAGAGCTGTGCATAGACGCCGACACCATTGTTGGATGTTCCATCTTGCCTCCAGTTTTCCCAAGCCACGGCCATCCATCCCGCATCGTTCAGAGAAATCGACGGATTCTGGCAGTGCGACCCAAGGAATGAATTTGCTCGCAATGCTACGCCGATTTGCACGCCGGCTGAAGAGAATTTCTTTACTGTGAGCGACTCACCAATGGGAAATGCGATGACGAACTCGCCTGCAGCATTCACGGCGGAGTCGATGAACCCGTCTCCGTGAGACGTCGGCGACAAGACGATCTCGTTCCCATTCTGCAATCCATAGTTTGAGATTAGACGCGCAACTGTGGCCGATGAGTTTTCGATGCCAACATCGCCGTGATCGCCCCAGGCGATGACACCTACGCCATTGCCGTTAAGCGCAACGGTAGGATTCTTCTGCATACTGTCGGTATGGGTGTTGACTCGCCATGGAGTACGCGTCACGGTACCGGCGCGAGAAACGGAGAGCGCCCAAACGTCCTCCGCGAAATAACCCCCGACATTATAGGCCAATAGCAGGTTTCCGTTTCTGTCACCCGCAACCGCAATGTTGGACGGAGAATCAACGTTGGTTGCGATGACCGTTGGCGTCCCGTGTGGTGAGCCGTTCGCGTTGTACCACTGCAACTTGATGCTGGACTGGCTACTATTGCCGAATGACCAGATCACCGCGAATGTCCCATCTTCCCGGACAAACAGATCTGGCGTCCCACCGCTCTTCTCCGCAACGGGCGTCGTCTGCAATAGCGTGCCGTTTTTATCCAGCAGCCTCACGCGGTACTCACTGTAATAGTTCGCCCCACTGATACCGGGGACGGGGACGGAATATTCCCATCGGCTCAAGACCCGATATTGTCCGCTGGCATCCCGCAGTGTGCGAATGGCATAGTTGTCCTCTTGTGATGACGTGAGAGCTGTTTGCCCGCCGCGGGGCGCTGCCACCACTTCAATAGGAGGAGCCGCCACGACATTCACGGAAACTGCTTTGGCCGCTCCATAATGTGTGTCTCCGAACGATTGCCAATAAGCTCTGGCAAAGAATGTTTGTGTGCCGACACTCAACCCGCCCAAATAACCTTGCCAGTCACCGCCCACTCCCAACCATCGATCGACGCTCGGATTGAATACGCTATTCCGGTCCTGGTCAACAAAGAAATCAATCCCCTGTGCTGCACTATATGGGGCTTGGATGTTGCTGGTGGACAATGTCAGTAAATCGCTGCCGTCGTCCTTGATCGTCGTGGGGAACGCAGTGACCGAACCGATCGTTGGCCCTGACGGCAGCACGGTGACAATGAATGCGATATCCGTTGTAATCAACGGATTGACAAACGCTCGAATAGAGACCGCATACTTGCCAGCGCTAGCTGCCTCTGGTTCCCATGTGAAAATACCATCCTGGAGGTGGACGTTCCCTCGAGAAGAATTCATCAGGTAATAAACTGGCCGTCCGGACGAGTGTGTGGTCGGCACATTGACTCGCAAAGGCTGGCCTTCATAAACCGTCACTGAGGGCGGGGACGGCTTAGTAAACGAATACACTGGCAAAGGTGAATTGATGTTCGCACCCGTTTGAGACGACACATGTGTCGCAACGAAGTTGGCAGCGTAGACGCTCCATGGCAAACGAATCAGCCCGTCGTTGGTGCCATCAATTCCATACTTTGAATTCCTCCATTCCGTATTGGACAGAGTTCCATTCTTATCGGCATCGAAAAAGGCACTGCCAGTATCGGTCGCCCAGGGATTGCGAACCGTAACATACGTGTTCGCCAATAAGTTTGACGTAGGAATCTCAATCCCCATGACCGTATACCCATGATTGCTGCGCAACCCATAGGAGCCACCGATGTACGCTGGCGTGTCCAAAGCGGGCGTGTTGGTAATCATTGCACGCCCTGCGAGCAGGTCGGTCTCTATCTGCTTGGCATAGGCTAGCGAGTTCTGAATGTCACGGGATGATGCGGCGGCTCCAATCAATGACTCGAGCGCGAAGACCGCAGAACGATAATTTCTTCCGACGGAGGCTGCGAGATCGAGGTAAGCCCGCTGGAAGATTGCTGGCCAATACTCTTTACTGTCGCCGGGCTCGGGGTCTTGTAGCGTCACTTTGAAATCAAACTGAACAGTTCGGTTGTGCAATATGAGCTGATTCTGAGCATTTCTTGCCCACAGCTTTACGTTGTAGGTGGTCATCGCGGATGTTTGCGACGTTACCGAGATTGCATTTGCGAGGTTGAAATCGGTCAATGCCACTGAGGACAAAGTCGACATAAAGATACAGGTATCAAGTCCTCCCTGATTGATGTCATTGAAGTACATCGGTTTCGAATCGGCCGGCGACTGACTCGTGAGAAAAGTGCCCGTGACGTCCACTGGCTCATCAGCCTGTTCATTCTCATCGGGGTCCTCACTTATGCCAGGCAGCCCCGTCAGGTTTGGAACGAGGCTCTGACTCGAAAGCAGAATTCTTGTCTCCAACTGCTCATCCGTGCATCGCATTCGTGACGCCCGGCGTCGTCGGAGACGGTGCTTTGAAGAGTTGCACGCCGATACAGTAACCAACCGAGTCAACCAGTCTTTGTTTACCATTAATCTGCTCAATCTTGATCTTCAAATTAAAAGGTGACGTTCGCTGCCACACACTGGAAGTCGATCAACTGTTTGGAGTCCCCCGAGTTTCGACCACCGCCTTCGACGCGGCCAGCCCAAAGAAAATCACTGGAAAGGCGATCGGAACATCGCAGACGGGACTGAAACACCGCAGTTATCAACGACAGTGGGTTTCAGACGCCTTTTCAGCAATTCCTCGGGCGTCAAAGAAATCAGAATGTGACAAAGCAACTCATTCAAATGGCTCGATTGCCTGAACCTCGAAAAACCGTTTGGCTTAGGGCTGCTTCAAGGCATTAAATCTGAAATTGAGGTGTCCTCCTTGCCCTTCAAAACAACAATACTTTTTGGGGGCTGGGTTTCATTGATTCTGTCGGGAGTCCCGGCAGGCAAAAAAAAAAAACGGCCTACATCTTCTCAGGCACGATCTTGGGCACAATCGGACGCAGGACAATGAGAGTTTTTCAGAATGACGGTCCCCGGGAACCACACGAAAATTGCTTTTGGTGACGAATTACGTACCATCGACGACAATTCTTCGTCCGGTTCTTGGCCGTGTCGTGCCTAGCAAGAAGCATCTGATGACTATCTTTGGGAACCATGAATCAGACTCTAAGCATCACCTCCGTGAAGACGGCGCTGCGGCGTTGTTGTTGGCGGCTCGGGCCGGGTCGAACGGTGCTTTGGGGCAGTTGCTGCAGGGGTACCGGAATTATTTGAACCTGCTGGCGGATGAAGAACTGGGTTCTGCGATCAAGGTTAAAGCGAGTGCTTCGGATCTGGTGC
>CANHVD010000082.1 GCA_947463775.1 Planctomycetaceae bacterium
GGAACAGAATATTCAGAAGGTCTCGGCTCATGCGTCGTCAAACCGAATGCAAACCTGGACCTCACAGTGAATGGTGTTCTGATGGAAATGGCCTTCGGCAGCTACCATGTCGGTGGTGCTCAATACACGCTGGCAGATGGCTCGGTAAGATTCATCTCTGAGAACATCGACCTTGGCGTCTATCGTGCACTCGGAACACGAGCTGGTGGTGAAATTGTGGGTGAATTCTAACCCAGCTGTTCCCAGGACCGGGGCTATCTTTCAGATGCCCCGGATCACTCGAAACTGGGTTCCCTTCATTCGTAAAATTCATCATCACCCTGGTTCTTCCTGGAGCATCTCCGTTGAAACGTTCCCGTGCCTGTCTCCTCGTAGTTTCTTTGACTGCGTTCCCCTGGCTGTCAGGATGTAGCGCCACAAACGACATTGACTATGGCAGTGTGAATTTGGTCTCTGTCAGTGGAACTGTGGCCCTGGATGGTAAGCCACTCCCAGGCGCGGTGATCACATTCGAGGATCCGGAGAAGGGTACTTTCTCCTTCGCACGAACAGATTCGGACGGCGAGTATACGCTCCAGTTCGATAGCCAGATGGATGGCGTCATCCCCGGCAAAAAAGTTGTCCAGGTCAGCACCACTCGCAACATTCTGGGGCTGAAGGGTGAAGAAGGCGTTGAAGAAGGCGAGTCCTCTTCAGAAGGTGGCGAAGCCCCCAAAGCAGCCGGGGAAGCCGTTCCCTCCTGCTACAACAAAGAGTCAAAACTTACTGTCGAAGTGACATCCTCAACAACCACATTCGACTTTGACCTGAAGTCCGATTGCTCAACGACAGGCTCCAAGTAGCGACTTCCATGGACTGACCCGGGAAGCCTCAGTTGACGGGTGTATCGCAGCCATGGTCAGCAACTGCGCACACGAATCGAACCCATGTCCATAAGACAGGCAGTGGAGTGATAAACGCTATTTCCTTCATGGTATTAGATCGATGGGAGTACGCAACTTTTTCTACATTTCCCACGCTCTGACTTTGCGACGCAAGGCATTTGAGTAGACTCATCGACACCGGAAATCGACCAATATCCTGCTAAAACGGTCATTTTGTCTTAATGATGGTGACAAGGCCTTAGGAGCAGGTGCGATGTGTTCGCATTTCCAGTTTCGTGATCGTTGCCGCTTATTTTCGCCTTTGGGGGTTCCGTTATGCCTGCTCGCAAACGTGGATTTACGTTAATCGAGTTGTTGGTAGTGATTGCCATCATCGCCATTCTGATTGCGCTGTTGCTTCCTGCGGTCCAGCAGGCTCGCGAAGCCGCTCGCCGAACTCAGTGCAAGAATAATCTGAAGCAACTGGGACTGGCCATCCATAACTACATGTCCACGTTCAACTGCCTCCCACCAGCGAGACTGGCACCAGACTACACGGTCGGTGGTGTAGCGCAGGCCAGTTATACATCCTATCCAAACACACTGGCGTCTGGAGCATGGACTGGGTTCCGCTCGGTTCACACATTTCTGCTTCCGTACATGGAGCAGGCCAACATTTACAATCTGATCGATTTTGGCAGGCCAACATCCGTTCGTATGACAACCAGCGGGGTTCCTACGAATGCCAACTACACTGCGTACGCAAACGCGGCCGGTCTTTTTCTGTGCCCATCCGATGCGAACACAGGCCGCATCATCACCGAGAATAATTATCGCGCAAACTTCGGTGGATCAACGCCAAATGGTGGTGCTGTCAGCACCACGACAAATAACGTCGTAGGCGGTGCCGCTGACGGAAACGGAGCCTTCTCTATCGGATCCGTGACAAAGGATCGGGACTTCACAGATGGTCTGTCGAACACTGCAATGTTCTCAGAGCGTACGAAGGGCAGTGCACGAGACATGGCATCCGCACTTCCCGTGCGCTCAGCGGACGTTATCACGTCACCGAATCGTCGGCAGGGCCCGCTCGTAACGAATGATTTGTTCAACGAGTGCCTTAATGCGGTCCCAACGGTATCTACTTTTAACTTTAATTCGATGGGACGATGGCTCGAAGGTTCAGACTTCTCCAACGGCTGGCCCTTCGGATTCTACTCCGCTACGCTCTACAATCATGTGGCGACTCCGAATTGGAGAGGGTTTGACTGCGGCAACTGGAGTGCGATTGCTGACGCCCCAGGTGAATACGCCATTATCTCGGCCCGCAGCATGCACACCGGCGGTGCTCAAGTCCAATTGGGTGATGCCAGTGTGCGATTCGTGAGCGAGAACGTCGACCTTGGAGTCTGGCGTGCACTGGGGACCCGCGGCGGTGGCGAAGTACTTGGCGAATTCTGATTCTTTGCTCAAGAAGAGCGGAGATCTTTAGACGTCTGTCAAATCCTGAACAATCAAGCCTTTACCGGCATGATCTTTCGTTTCTCTCATCTGCACCTGCTCAAGGTGTTTTCCGAGTGTCGTCATGCGATTGCACGCAATACTTGTCTTACTCGTCCTGACCACTGCAGGCTGCGGCGTGAGCGGAGGCAGTGGTCAGGTCGCTTCGAGTGAAGCCTCGGTCGATGCGGGGTTGAAAGCCTTTGAAGAACGTCGCTGGGAGGAAGCCGAACAACAGCTTTCAACCGCCATCGGTAACGGCGGACTTCAGCCGGATCTGGCGGAGGCGGCAATGCGATCTCTTGCTGTCTGCAGAATACACCTCGGTAAACTGGAAGAAGCGAAAACCGATCTTCAGCAGTTGCAGCAGGGCGCAACAGAAATGGATCTTTTCTGGCTGGCCAGCGCTGAGTTAGCCCTTAAGCAAGGCGACACCGCAGCCGCGAAGAAAGCCATTGCGGAAGCACGCAAGTGTAATCCATCTGTGAAGCTATCAGAAGAACTTCAGAAAGCTCGCTGAGTTCCTTTACCCTGGCTTTCAACTACTCGCGATGCGATTCCATTCAGCATTCTTTCCTGCGGCTACGATTGGAGGCTGCTCCACGAAGTATCGCGACTCTTCGGTAATCGGGCTTCTGATGCGTCAGAGATCTGGACTACGTTTTTGACTGGTATGCCGCGCTTGGATTCAGGCAGAAAACCTTACACCAATGGCAAAAAGTCGTCCTTCTTGGCAAGGATCAAAAGCTGAGCAGAAGAGCAACGGAAGTTTTCGGATTCGATCCAGAAATGCGTGAATGTTGCCAGGAATCGCGGCTGACGAGCGAATAATCCGTCCGCTTCTGCCGTTCCTGACCAGCACAACCATCGCAGCATTTTGAGAGCCGCATGATCTCCGACGAAATCGAACGACTCATTCAGCTTCGTAACTCCGGGGCACTCTCCGAAGAAGAGTTTCAGCAGGCCAAATCACGAGTTCTTGGTGGGCAACCCCAGCCTGTTTTTTCTCAACCAAGTGGCTATGCCGAGGCGCCGTCGGGACTGATCTGCGGGCTCGATCCAAAACTATGGTGCACTCTGATGCACGCGTCGCAATTGCTGACATGGACCGGTGTCGGTGTCGTGGCGCCGCTGGTGATGTGGATTATCGGGAAGGATGAATCGAAAGAGGCCAATCGCCATGGACTTGTCATCCTTAACTGGATGCTAAGCAGCCTCGTCTACGTCGTCGTTTCGTTCGTGCTCAGCTTTCTGGGGATTGGAATTCTGATGATCATCGTGCTGGGCGCTCTGCACGTGATCTTCCCGATCATTGGGACCCTTCAGGCCAGCAGCGGCAAACTGTGGAGATATCCGCTCAGTATCAACTTCTTTGACCCTGATTCTGTCGTCTGAGCGACTGCTGTTTCGAACCGACAGAGTTTTCCCAGCGAAGACTGAACCACCTCGCCAGCGACTCCGTGGCAGGTTTTCCTGGCGTGCAGGCATTCTGGTACGAACGCTCAGGCTCGGGAACAAATACGAATTTGCTGGCTTTTCCGACCCCTGGGATTCTCAGAACACGGTTTTAGTGGACGGATTTATCGTCGTTACCCGCGACTTCGCCTAAATTCCATGGTCCGCGCAGTATTGCGTGGAGGCTGATGGTAGACTGTTTCGCTCGGAAAACCGAAGAATTCGTGGGGACGAATTCTGTTGTTTAATACAGGCTGAGCGAATCTGCATGTCTAATTCATCTGCTCGTGATGTTGTCATCACAGGTATTGGTCTTGTTTCACCACTGGGTATCGGTCGAGACGCGTTCTGGTCGAATCTGTCTGAAGGTCGCAACGGCCTGAAGAAGATCGAACTCGCGTCATTCGTCGGAACGCCGGGTTGTATCGGGGGCGAGATCTCCGACTTCAACGATGAAACAGCAAAAAAACAGCACCTGAAATCGGTCCGCAAAAATCTCAAGGTCATGTGCCGCGAGATCCAGCTGGGCGTTGCTTCGGCGCTGCAAGCCATGGAGGATGCGGGGCTTCAGGCCGGTTCAGTCGCTCCTGATCGCATCGGCGTGGACTTTGGCGCAAATCTGATGTCAACGCCTCCGGATGCACTTCTGGACGCCGTCGTCAAAGCCAGCGATCGCTCGTCTGGTAAGCCCGTCTTTGTCTACGACAAATGGGGTGGTGGACGCTTTGATGGAATGGAACCGCTCTGGCTGCTGCGTTATCTGCCGAACATGCCGGGCTGCCATATTGGGATCGCACTGGATGCCCGCGGCCCGAATAACTCAATTACTCATGACGAAGCTTCCGGCGGTCTGGTCATCGCTGAAGCCGCAAATTCGATTCGCCGCAATCGTGCAGACGTGATGATCACCGGAGTCACCGGAACTCGTATTCATACCGTCAAGGCCTGTCACTCATATCACTGGGATGTGTTGGCCGACGGCCCTGCTGAAACTCGCGTTCGACCATTTGATAACAATCGCTCGGGCGAAGCGTTGTCGGAAGCAGCCTGTACGCTGATTCTGGAAGCTCGCGAACATGCCGAAGCACGCGGTGCAAAGATCCTGGGAACACTGCTTGGCTGTGGAGCCAGCACAGTTGTGAATCGCGACGGGCACCCGGATGAAGCCACAGCGATCTACCAGGCGGCCTCTGCTGCGATGGCTCGCTCAGGAGTATCCGCCGAAGATCTGGGCCACGTGAATGCGTGTGCGTCCGGCCATCCTCGCCGCGACCGATATGAAGCGGAAGGTTTGCGTAGAGTTTTGGGCAGTCATGCCGACAGCGTTCCGGTCACAGCCATCAAGAGTTACACCGGCAGCGCGGGTAGTGGCTCTGCACTGTGCGAAGTGGCGGCTTCACTGCTGGCTCTGCAGCATGGTGTCGTCCCGAAGACTCTGAATTTCTCCACACCGGATTCCGAATCACCTCTGAACGTGATCCACGGCGAACACCTTACGACTTCCAATGGTCTGTTTCTGAAGACCAGCGTGACCCGCATGGGTCAGGCCAGCGCCGTTGTTGTTAAGGTCTGATCTCTTATTCTCCGCACGATTTGAATTGGGGCCGCGTGTTCGCGGGATACGTTGCAGGAAATAGCTGCAACCGTGGCGCGTACTGAATAACTCCCGAACGTTGATGGTTTCTCTGATGCAGACTGTGCAATCGCTTTGTGAGCAGTTCAAGGTTCCTGGACTGCATTTCGAAGCGGGCCAGGGCGGGCTGACGAAGGCAGTTGTTGCCACACCTGTCGCGTCGGGAGAAATCTACCTGCATGGCGCTCATGTCACTTCATGGCAACCAGCTGGACATGAGCCGGTGCTGTGGATGAGCCGTTCGTCGTTGTTTCAGCCTGGCAAGCCAATCCGGGGCGGAGTGCCCATTTGCTTTCCCTGGTTCGGGCCGAATGCTTCCGATCCATCCGCGCCGGCTCACGGTTTCGCGCGAACTGCGATGTGGGAAGTGGCTGAAGCCAGGCCTACAGCAGAAGGCGGGATCTCAATGACCTTGCAGACCCGCATCGATCCTTTCGCCGTACGGTTTACTGTTGAGTTTGGCTCTGTGTTGCGAATGACTCTGGCCACAGAACTGGCGACAGGTGTCAGCACCAGTCACAGGTTTGAGGATGCTCTGCACACTTATTTCAGCGTGTCTGACGTTCGCAACATTTCAATCACGGGCCTTGAACAGAGTCGATACATCGACAAGCTCGATGGTGCTGCAGAGAAGCCAGCCACTGGCGTCGCGATTGAATTTATCGGGGAAACGGATCGTGTCTATTTCGACTCTGATTCCGAGTGTCATCTTCACGACCCTGGTCGTAAACGCACGATCGCTATTTCAACGTCTGGTTCGCAGTCGACAGTCGTTTGGAATCCATGGATCGCCAAGAGTGCTCGCATGCCGGACTTCGGCGATCATGAGTGGCCAGAAATGGTCTGCATCGAAACCGCTAATGTTGGCGTTAACGCGGTCGAACTTGCGCCTAAGTCAATTCATTCAACGACTGTCGTGATTCGGGTGCAATAACGTACCTGAGCTGTATCCGGATCTGTCATTCCTGTGATCAGGATGTTCGGCAGGCTGCATCAAGGACTTCCCTCGCTTTTCGGGCGAGGGCCAGCGGGGTGAATGGCTTTTGCAGGAAGCCTACTCTCGCCCCATCCTGTGGCACTCTGTCTTTCGTATAACCACTGATGTAAAGAACCGGGATGTCAGCTCGAAGCGCATGGATAGCTTCCACCAGTTCACGCCCTCCCATTCTGGGCATAACGACATCGGTAATCAGCAGGTCGACCTGAGCGATCTGTGGTTTGGCGAGCGCAATGGCACTGGCCGCCGAATTGGCCGCAAGCACCTTGAATCCAGCATTCTCCAGCGCGATCAAGGAAATCGTTCGGACAGCGTCGTCGTCTTCCACCAATAAAAGAGTCTCACACCCTCGACCATCCACGAGACGCGGTTCGGGAATGGGGACCTCTTCTCCGGCGGCGGCCACTGGAAAATAGAGCGTCATCGTTGTGCCTTGTCCTGGAGTACTGTCGACGAAAACACTACCTCCGAACTGGCTGACGATTCCGTGAACAACCGACAGCCCCAACCCGGTTCCCTTACCCACTTCCTTGGTTGTAAAAAATGGTTCAAAGATCCGTGCCCTGATATCATCCGTCATGCCTTCACCCGTATCGATGACCCGCAGGCAGGAATAGTTTCCGGGGCTCACGTCAGTTTCGTCGGAATGCGGCCCCTCTGTGACCACCGTCACATGGTCCGTTTCAATAAACAGACGCCCTCCGTGAGGCATCGCGTCACGGGAATTCACAGCAAGGTTCAGCAGGACCTGCTCCAGTTTTCCCTGATCACCAACAATAGGTGGCAAGTTCTCGCACTCTCGTATGATCAACTGGATGTCTTCTCCGATCAGACGCTTCAGCATTCTGCCCGTCGACTCCACGATCTGATTTAAATTCAGAATTCGCGGAGCCACCAGTGATCGGCAGCTAAAAGCCAGAAGTTGTGACGTGAGTTCGGCTGCACGTTCACCGGACCGACGTATTTCCGCCACGGGATCACGGTACGGTTCGTCAAGGGTGATGTCCGTCAACAGCATTTCTGAGTAGCCATTGATGACTGTCAGCAGGTTGTTGAAGTCATGGGCCACACCACCGGCCAGACGCCCAATCGCTTCCATTTTCTGTGACTGCTGGAACTGCTCGGCGAGGTGTCGTGATTCCGTCACATCGCGACCAAAGCCATAAAGCACGTTTTCACTGAGCACCGGAATGATGTTCCACGACAGCCAATGCCACTCTCCCTTCTGATCTCGAAAGCGATGGACTATGTCTGTGACAGATTGGCCCAATACGACGAGTTGAAGCTGCGATAGAGTCTGTTCGCGGTCGTCGGTATGTACAAAATCGATCCACAGATGGTGCTGAAGGTCTTCCTCCGTCCACTGCAGAACCCGACTCCACGCTGGGTTGGCCTGAAAAATACTTCCGTTGAAATCTCCGATGAAGAGCAGGTCAGGGGACTGATTCCAGAGTCGATCGCGCTGTTCTTCGGTCTGCCTTCGCTGAGTAATGTCGCGCATGACGGCACAATTGTATTCGTGGCCCTCGTACTGCAGATAGTTGACCGTCACTTCGGTGAAGATGACTTTCCCCTGCTTCGTCAAATGCTCCGAGCCGAATGTAAAGGACCCGCGTTGTTTGACGTCTTCCCAGTGAACAGGCCATTGCTCCGGCGGGAAGTTTTGATCGATCTCCGGTACCGTCCGCCCAACCAGCTCGCTGCGTTCATATCCCAGAGTTCGGCAAGCGGCTTCATTGACATAAAGGATGACGCCTTTCGGATTGACCCAAAAGACGGAATCGACCGCGCGGTCGACGGTAAACTGTGTGAGCTGAAGTGCACGTTCAGCGCTGCGGCGAGCGGTGACGTCGCGGAAACTCCAGACTCGTCCCACCGGTCGACCATCAATGCGCTGCGGCTGTGAGTATCGCTCAACGACACGACCGTCCCGGAACTCCATCACATCAAAAGTAGCAACATCAGGAGTGGCATAGATCTCTGTGACACGCTGGACGAAAGTTTCCGGATCTTTCAACTGCTGCAAAACCTGCTGCATGCCGTCATGTTCGTTAAATGTGGCTACGAGGTCTTCATGTCGTCCTTCATTGACCAGTTCCAGTGGCATCCCCCACGTAAGAAGGAACTGATGATTGAAATCCAGGATCCGACCTTTAAGGTCGACGGCAAGAATACCGTCGGCCGTCGACTCCAGCGTCGCAAGCATTCTGGAGACCGTTTGCTGCATTTGCAGTTCCGATTCCTTGCGACTGGTAATGTCGTGAGCCGTCCCGATCACCTGACTGACTTTTCCTTCGGGTGTTCGTTCCAGAACAGTGTCTCGTCCGGCAATCCATCGCCATCGCCCCTCGGAATCCCGAAGGCGATATTCAGACTCCAGAATGACTCCGTCCTGCACATTCTCCCAGCGAGAGAGCAGCTGAAAGAGTCGCTGCAGATCGTCCGGGTGAATCAACGCTGAAATGTTCTCCCAGCCCCAGGTCAGCAAAATGTCGGTGTACCCGAGATCACGCAGAAGCTGGAAGTTGGAATAGAGTATCCTCTGCTGAATAACGTCAAACACGTAAACCGTCAGCGGTGAAGCCTGTGACAGCGCGGAGACCAGTCGCTGACTGGATTCCAGATCTGCAGCCGCTCGTTTTTGTTCCGTAACATCCTGACAGGCACCAATGATCTTCGTCGGAGTACCACTTTCATCCGTCAGCACCTTGCCAACACTCGCCAGAGTTCGCTCGGTTCCATCCGTCCTCTGAATTCTCTCTTCGGTACGATAGCCTGCACCTGTCCTGGACGCCGTTTGAATAGCGCCTTCGACCTGACTCTGATCTTCGGGATGAACGTGCGACAGAAAGCGATCCAGAGTCACTTCGCACTCACCGGGCTCGTATCCAAAAATGCGGTAAAGCTCGTCAGACCATGTCAGCCGATTCGACCGAATCTCCCACTCGAACGATCCAAGATGCGAAAGCGACTGACTCTCCTGCAGCAGGGCCTGCTGATGCCGCAGTTTTTCTTCTGACTGTTGTCGTTCCGTAATGTCACGGACTGTCGCAACGGAAAGACGATTCTCATTCTGACTGAAGGGACTGATCCGCAGTTCCACCGGAAACTCAGATCCGTTTTTGTGACGATATCGACTCTCCAGCGTCACACTTTCTCCACGATCCATCGTCGCTCCGACCTCTTGAATCCGTTCCGGAGTTGCCCCTGTGTCAAATAGTAACGGGGTCGCACCGATCAGTTCCTCACGGGAGTAGCCCAGTTGTTGACAAGCACGGTCGTTGACATCCAGAATCTCGCCGCCACGCTGGAGGAGAAAAAATGCGTCTGCCGTATTGTTGATGAACGTCTTCAGCCGAGCTTCATTTTCAAGGATCCGTCGCTGGTTCCGATAGTGGTCAATCGCGAGGCTGGAAAGGTGCTCGATCCGTTTGATCGCGTCATCCAGCTGGACATTCAGGACTCCAAGTTCTCTGGCGTACAACGCGAAAGTTCCGAGGATCTCTGTTTCCTGTCCGTTGTAGCTGCGAATCGGCATGGACCAACAGGATCTCAGACCAAACTGTGCGGCCAGTTCTCGGTAATCGTCCCAAAGAGGATCCGATTGAATATCATGAACCCGGACAGGTTCTCCGCGAAAAACGGCCGTTCCGCAGGAGCCGGCTTTTGGTTCTGCCTGAATTCCATCGATCGCTTTGTTGTAGGCGTCCGGAAGACTTCGCCCGGAACCCACTCGAAGGGTTTTCCCATCCGGCTCCAGCAACAGGAACGAACCCAGGACTCCGGGGCATTCTGCTTCAATCAGCGCGACCAGCTCATCCAGAATTTCATTCAATGGGCGTCCCTGTGCGACATGCTCCAGCAGTAGTTGCTGTTTCTTCAGAGACCATTCAAACTGTCTTTGAGCGGTGATGTTGCGAGCAAATCCAGCGACACCAATCACCTCTCCGCTCGAATCACGAAACGCCGACTTTCGCACTTTATACGTCCGGCGAACGCTGGCTGAGGTGACTATTCTCTCCCGATGGATCACGACACCATCACGAACAATTGCCTGATCTTCGCTAAAGATCTCAGAGGATTCGTCTGGAGGGAAGAAGCAATCGTCCCGTTTGCCGATCACATCACACAGCGGATGGCCTAGAATCCTTAGAGCAGCGGCATTCGCATACAGATATTTTCCCTGAAGGTCTTTCACGAAGACAGCGTCTGGTGAGTTTTCGGCAGCGGCTCGCAGCACATCGGCTGAGAGACCAGGATCTGCCAGTGACTTCAATGCTTCGTTCTGATCCGGCATCGTTGTACCTTTGCTCATCGCCAGGCCGCATCAGAGATGCTTCCGCGCTCTGGCTGATGAGTCTCAAAACCGTTTCCATACCGCAAGAAGAGGCGATTCGGCCGTCCTCAGAGACCCGTCTGTTCGAAGAATGCCGGCCCCGTAAAGCCCGATCTTCGGCAACAGAATCGTCGACTATCTCAAAGCTTTCCCTGGGTGTACGTCTTGAAGTCCTCTGGATGATAACAGTCTGTAAGGGAGCGCGAAGTGGATCGTGATATTCACGATGTTTGTCACCTGTTTCACACGGTCCTGTTAACTCCTGGACAAGTGAACTCGACGATCATGCATCGTTTTTCCGCGGCATTGAACCGGAAGTGCGAAGGCACACACGAAAAAAGCGGCCGTGCTGGTCACCCAGCACGGCCGCTTAGAATTCAGAGCTCCGCAGAGAAATCTCCGCGTCTGCCACGACGGCAAATTAGCCCTTGTAGAACGGATGAGCGGCGGTATCGCGCTGAGCGATCACGTCGTCAATCTTTGGCTCGTTCTTCATTGCTCGCTCGATAGAGAGCTTGGTCGCTTCGTAGTTGTACTGATAGATCTTCTTGTCGTCAGCAGCTTCCCAGTGAATGAAAACGCCGCAAACGATGCAGAGCTTCTCGACCTGATCCTTTGGGATTGCTCCGGACTTAACACAGTCCGTAACAGCGTCAGCAACAGCCTTCTGAGCTGGGCCGAACATCTGAACCGCCTGGCGAGCACCCTTGATCGTGACCTTGGTGATCATCACGGTGGATGGCTTTACAGCCAGGTTAGGAGTCGCAACGGCCAGCAGATTGCTGTGGCCCATCTTCTGGTCAGCGAGAGCGTTTGCGAATGCAACGCCTACTGGACCGCTCTTGTCACCAATCAGCAGGTCGATGTGTGAAACTTCATTACCTTCACCGACGAGTGCTTCACCTACAAACATTGACATTCCATACTTCCTTTACAAAAACCAGTCAAACCAGAAAACAGCGACCGCAGACAGATTTGAAGTGCCTTCATTCTCCCGGTCATCGGGGCACGTCGGCCACGAAGAACGATGTTTGAAAACACTTCCGAGCCACACTTTGCAGTTGTCTGCGGAAGCAGAACCGTGCCTGCTTCTGCAATGAGGTGCCTGTGTTGTGGACAAGGTCGCATGAAAAAGTGAACAATACACATCTCGAGGCCCTGCCAGTCGACAATCAGGCCCTTCTGTAACTGTTCATTCTTTGATCAGGATTGCGACTTTTGGCCTCATCTTCAACTGACCTGAAGCCGGAGTCCTCAACTTCGCCCGAACAGGAGCATTCTGGCGGATTTCGGACGGTCCGATCGGTCATTTTGTGTGGAGCCAGTGTCCGCAGTCTGGCTCAGTCCGCCATTGATGCCGGGCTACGTCCCTTGTGTGTCGATTTCTTTGAGGATGCCGACCTGACTCGAATCCTCGGTTCCGGACGAGGGCGTTTTGTGGGCCGAATGCGAACTTTTGAGGAACTTCCGGACATCATTCGCAAAATTCGCAGCAATATCCCCCTGCTCTGGGCCGGCGGGCTCGAGAACCATACCAGCGTGCTCCGTACGATCATGGCTCGACGACCTGTGATTGGACCAGACCTGGAAATCGTCGACCGGATCCGTCAACCACACAATATCGTGCGGTGGTTTTCAGAGGCGGGACTGAGTGTTCCTCGACTCGCCTCGGTCGATAATGCTAATGCCGACTGCCACTGGCTGAGAAAACCGAAGTCCGGTTCGGGAGGGCTCGGTATCCGGTCGGTGCATCCAAAGAGTGCTCTACCGGACAGAATTCAAAAGAAGACGACCTCGGAGGAATTCCTGCAGGAATACATCGACGGTGTGCCGATGTCGGCGGTTTTTTGCTTTGATCTCGATGGCCTGAGTTTACTCGGGACGTCGGTTCAGCTTGTCGGCTGGCCCAGCCTGGGAGCCTCCGACTTTTTGTTCTGCGGAAATGTGGGTCCCGTCGACCCTGGCGAAGATGTTATCCGACAACTCGTTCGTGCTGCAGAGTCCCTCATCACTCACACGGGCCTGAAGGGTGTTTTTGGTGTCGACTTCATCCTGCGTCAGGGACAAGCATGGCTTCTTGAAGTGAACCCTCGTCTCACTGCCTCTCACATGCTTTACGAAAACCCGGTCCATCATATCTGCAAGGAACGAAGTCTGGTTGCCAGACATCTGTCTGCGTACGGCTGGCAACCCGCCGGTGGCACAGCCCGCAGGCGAAAAACAAACCATTCTGCCGCCACAAACAATGTCCGTCTGCAGGCTCGCTTCATTCTTTGGGCGAATCAGAACGTCCCGTATACGGACTCCGATTGTGATTCAGAGCACGAGGCGTGGACGATTGCGGATATCCCGCAAGCGGGGTCTACCATTCCTGCGGGCTCACCACTCTGCTCTGTTCACTTCGCTGCTGGTTCACAAGACGAGTTGCTGGACCACATCCGTGGCATTCAAACGCCGTTACTCGACGGTCAGGGTTTCTGCTGGCCAGACATCTGCCAGCAACTGCACCTTCTGCTGGAGCGTTTTCAACGCAACTGCCAGCGTTCGCCGAACACATCCGACCAGACGGTCTCTTCCTGAAAGCTGCCGTCTTTCTGTGGCGTGATTTTTTGCACCGCGATATCACCAAGTCGCGGAAACAGCCACGCATTGGAGGATCGAAAATCCTTATCGTGAAACGTGTGTCCCGAATTCAACACGATGTATTTCGACCAATTCAGTGGGTTCGGGAAAATCAGGCTCAGACCATGATCCTTGGCTGACCATTCCTGATCACCGACTTTGATCGTCTCTTCTGTCCACTCTATCGGAAGTTGCTCCAGAACACGCTTTAAGATCGCATTCGAACCCGGATCTCCAAACAAGACGAGATTGTTCTTTGCGATCATGTCCTCCGTCACAGCCGTATCGTCGACGATGCGAACATCTCCGCGCAACCACTGAGAAAACTCTCGTTCAAATCGTGACAATGTCCACTTCGACCAGTCTTCGGCGGTCTCGTTCCAGGGCGTCGAAGTGCCTCGTACACAAACGAACGAACTCATGAATGCATCATCGATCGGTCCCTGCAGATCGGGCCGTTTTCGAAGTTCCTGATTGTCTGCGAACGATCGCGAATCGTCGTAACTGAGCACTTCCCAGTCAGTATTTCCCTTGACGTAATA
>CANHVD010000083.1 GCA_947463775.1 Planctomycetaceae bacterium
AAAACCAAAGCGACAAACGACGTTGCGGCCGTTAAAGATAAAGCCGTCAAGACCGTTAGTGCCACCACCGCGGAAGCAGGAGAAGAAGACGACTTGCTTGTCGAGAAGTTCGAGAAACACTTCCAGCAGACGACAGAAAGTACCGTCAACGCTGCAGACGAAGGTTCGGACTTGATCGTCGCCGGAGTCGAAGGAGCTGCTGCAGGTGCTGCGGCTACAAAGAAGAAAGCAGCCGCTTCAGCAGACACTGTAAACAGCGCTGCAGATAAGAAGCTTGCAGAATTCGAAGAGTTGCTGGTTGCAAAGAAAGCGGCCGCAGCAAAAACTCAAAAAGAAGTGCAGTTTGAAGAGGAATTCGAAGCCGCAGAAGGCGCGGCTGATGACTTCGCGGAAAGCGTTGCAGAAGCAAGCAAGTCTGCAGAGAAGCAGGTTCGTAAGAGCGGCAAGCAGGCTGTTGCTTCTGTTGATGAATTTGACAGCCTCTTCGAAACTGCTGAAAAGCCAGTTGCCGCAAAGAAGCAAAAGACCGGAGCGGCTCGAGCATCATCGAACCAGACAGAAGATGTAAAGGTGGCGAAGGCCGATGACATCTTTGGAAAAGAATCCGTTGCCGGAACTGGTCGTCAGGCTAAGAAGCCGTCAATCGCTGGCGGTTGGAAGGGCGAAGAAACCGATTCTGATCTTGCCTCAGCGGATACTGACGGTAAGTCCGGCGACGGACAGAAATCGGATCTGGCTCGAAAAGTCATCGACACAACGGTGGACCAGTTTGCCGAGATGTTCTCCGGAGCCCGCACTCCGGAGGGAGCCTCCCGTGCAACGGCTCCAGATGCCGATGAATGGACCGCCACCTCGCAGGGCAAGACAGGGACTGGTGGTCGTCGAGGCGTTCCAGTGCGAACAGCCTCCAACGGGCGGGAACTGGGAACAGCACTGGATACGCCAGCAGGGCTGAGAGAAGACGCGTTCTTCACCGGCGGCAACAATCCACCGCTGGTGACAAATCTGCAAGCCGTCCCAGAGACTGAAATGAATCGGGCCCAGGCATCAGCTCCTGCGGCACCTGTTGTTCAGGAGAATGCGAGTGGCAAAGCTGCGACTCAGGTCGTTCAGTTGCCATCAGCATTCAGCTTCCGAAACATCGTGCTTGTCATTGGCGGCATAATCGTTGCGGCCCTGCTGTTTGCTCCAGGCCGTAAAAAGCCGACGGAAGCGAATCAATTGCCGGTTCAGGGGTAGAATAATCCCTGGTTTTCCATGAACGATTCGCGCTGACTCGTGAGTTGCGACCTACTGTTCAATTCGAGCAGACGACATGAGTGGATGTCGTCTGCCTTTTTCCCAGTAAGTTGCAGTCCCCAATTGCTGAAGAGGTCGTTCGACCTGACAGCAGGAGTCCGTCATGACGCAGGATCCATGGAGTCGCCCCACGATTGACGATCTACGCCGAGTTCTCGAGAGCATCGGTAAGCCCAATACAACCAATGTGCGGACGAACGAGCGTCTGGAATTGTCGGTTCCCGCTGAGATCCGAACCTCGCGTGGCAACACGGTTGCCTCAATGACTCGCGAAATCAGCCGTACGGGTATTGGCCTTCTGCATCGCGGTGCTGTCACACCGGGTGAAGTCATTGTCAAGATGGCCAGCGAGACACGCGAGTTCCAATACAACGTGCAGATCGAATGGTGTTCACCGTGTGACAACGGCATGTTCATGAGCGGCGGTCGCTTCCTGCCGAATCCCGCCGAAGTATAGTAAAGGCACTGACGAGACTGTCGCCAGCCGTCCAGCGCGTTTCCGCGCTGAGACGGCTATTGGCTTCTCTGAATTCACTCCGCCGACTATCGTCTGCCGCTCATTATAGTGGCTCGATTCCGTCAAAGGTGGAGAATACAGCATGGCGACCATCGCGGTCCTTGGAACTCTGGATACAAAAGGCGCTGAGCACGCGTTTGTTGCGGAGCGAATTCGAGAGCATGGTCATGCGACAATGCTGATCGATGCTGGTACCGGCGGTCCACCGCAAGTCACACCTGATATTGCTCGCGAAGCTGTTGCCGCCGCAGGTTCAATCGATCTGCCTGGCTTGATGGCGCGAGGTGACCGTGGGGAATGTGTGACCGCCATGGCCGGAGCGGCCGCCAGAGCCGTCGAACAGCTTTTTCGAGACGGTCGTATTCAGGGGATCATTACTCTGGGAGGCAGCGGCGGAACCGCTATTGGATCGGCGGCGATGCGTGCACTCCCGATTGGTTTCCCCAAGTTGATTGTCTCGACGCTGGCCAGTGGCAATACGGCTCATTATGTCGGCACCAAAGACATTGTGATGATGCCGTCAATCGTGGACGTGAGTGGTCTGAATCAGATCTCACGAACAATCTTTACTCGTGCGGCTGGCGCGATCTGCGGCATGGTCGGGGCCGATGTGACGACGGAGGCAACTCGGCCGGTGATCGTCGCCAGTATGTTTGGCAATACAACGCGCTGCGTGAACGCCGCAATCCCGGTGCTGGAATCGGCTGGTTACGAGGTACTTGTTTTTCATGCGACGGGTGCTGGTGGTCGCACGATGGAGTCGCTGATTGAAAGTGGCATGGTGGCCGGTGTACTGGATGTAACAACGACAGAGCTGGCCGATGAACTTGTCGGCGGCGTATTGACCGCTGGCCCGGATCGACTTAATGCTGCAGCAAGAGCGAGGATTCCAGCGATTGTCGCCCCTGGATGTCTCGATATGGTGAACTTCGGTGAACGCCATTCCGTGCCCGCAAAGTTCGAAGGCAGGAACTTTTATGTTCACAATCCCCAGATTACTCTGATGCGAACAACGCCGGAAGAATGTCGCCAGTTGGGCACGCTGCTGGCTGAAAAGATCAATGCCTGTCAGTCACCAGTCACCGTTCTGATTCCTCGCGGCGGCATCAGTGTCATCAGTGCGCCGGGCGGGCCGTTTTATGATCCGAAGGCTGACGCTGCGTTGTTCGACACGCTGACGGAATCGTTGCGACCTGACATCGACGTGATCGCCATGGACTGCGACATCAACGCTCCTGAATTCGCCATCGCATGTGCCAAGGCGTTACTGGCGAACATTGCCCGCCGTCCGTAATTGCAGGATGCTCAATGCGTGCCGCTGCGAGCCCTGGTGCTTCATGTTCCGCGTCTCTCAAGTACTTCTTGATAAACGCTGCGGATCTGAGCGGTCATGTTCTCGTGTCGAAACTGTTCAGTAAAACGTTGCTGGCCGTTATGGCCCAGGCGTTCGCGAAGTGGTTGGTCCTTTGCCAGACGAATCATGGCATCGGCCAGTTGTTTGGTGTTGCGATGTTCGACAAGGATCCCGGTCTGATCGTTGATGCATACTTCCGGGGCACCGTCGACATCAAAGCTGATGATCGGCTTACCGGCAAGAAGTCCCTGCGGCAGAACTCGTGCCAGCCCTTCCCAGTCACTGGTGTGCACCACCGCATCGGCGGCGTGCAGATAATTGGTGACCTCATCCGGCGGGACGAGACCAACAAAACGGAAATGGCTGGTCAGACCGAGTTCCGCAATTCGAGCCTGATATTGATCTTTTAAAACGCCGTCACCGACGAGCAGAAATCGTACATTGGGAACTTGAGCAGCCACGGCTGCTGCGGCTTCAATGAGATAGTTGTGGCCCTTGAGATGAAACAGCCGAGCCACTTTGCAAAACACAATATCGTCTGCAGCAAGATTGTACTCGGCTCGAATCTCTGATGCGGTTCTCGTGGGATGCAGAAACTTATCGACGTCCATGCCACTATAGATCGTGGTGAACTTTTCACGAGGAGCCACGCCGGCCGCCACATACTGATCGGTCATCGCATCGCAGACGCAGATGAAATGATCGCACCATGCGGCAGCTCGTCGTTCGGCCCAGCGATAGGCATAGTGCAACAGTGGATTCTGTCCGAAATGAAACGAAGCTCCGTGGACAGTATGAACGGTTGGCAGCGAAAGTTGAGAAGCCGCCAGGCGTCCGAGTATTCCGGCCTTGGAACTGTGAGTATGAACGATCTCCGGACGATAATCGGCCAGTGCTTTTCGGATGGCACCGACGGCTTTCCAATCCGTCAGCGGGCTGATGTTACGTGTCAGCTCGGGAAGGATTTTGACATCGAGTCCGCGATCCCTGGCACGTCGCTCCAATGATCCTTCGGGGCCCGTTGTGTGTCCGGTCATCAGGCAGACCTGGTCACCAAACAGATAGTGCTGATCGTCCACATTGAACAGGGTGTTCTCCTGCGCTCCGCCGATGATCATTCGAGTGATAATATGAGCAACACGCATGGAGGTGAGAAACTCTGATCTGAAAAGCGATTAGGTCTGTTTAGGCAAGGAGCTGATGATATCGTTGTCTGGACGTTTGGTCTAAACTTCGGAAAACCCTCCCCGGGAAATGTCCCCGGAAACGATTCTGACGGCACGGCGGCATTCTCTACGCAGATATTGATGTCAATCCTCGGTGCTGCGGTAAGAATACCGCGTCCATGGGGATAAAATCCGGCAGACAGCGGTTTTGTCGTTATCCTCATTACGATCTTTCCGCTTCAGGGGATGGGAGAATCTTCTGTATTGCCCTGGAACGCCAGGTGGGTTGCTGATCTGTGTGGAAATCTATTCGGATTCAAAGCCGCGAAATTCATGTCAAATTCACCTGAGGAATCATTGCCATCCCGACCGAGCGACACGTCGCCGTCAGTGCCTGCAATGTCTTCCACAACCGTAACGACGAATGATGAGGCTCAGCCAGACGCTCCGGATCTGTTAAGTGCTCCGGCTATCATTGCGATGCCGGTCACCTTCATGAACTCCGACAATGATCAGGAATCGCAGAAAGCCCAGCGACGATTAGAACAGCTTCAGGCTGCTCAGATTTTTGCCTGGCGGCGGCGGCATCTGCGAACGTCGGCACTGCTGTTTCTGCTGACCATGTTGAGTACTTTTCTGGTAGGGTCCGGATACTTTCCGCTTGAGTATATTCTCGGCTGGATATTTCCGCGTTTTGGCGTCTACCTGCAACAGACCTTCAGGCCTCATGATTTAGACCTGATTATGGTTCGCGCGTGTCGTCAGGGGCTTGAATACTCGGTTCCGCTGATGTCGATTCTGTTCTTTCACGAGATGGGACATTATCTGCAGTCAGTCTGGAATCGAGTGCCCGCGTCGCTGCCGTATTTTATTCCCATGCCGATTCCACCGATGGGCACTATGGGCGCCGTAATCTTTCAGGGGCGAGGTGTGGCGACACGTCGACAGATGTTCGACATCGCCGTCTGGGGACCTCTGGCCGGCCTTGCAGTGACAATCCCGGTGCTGTGGTATGGTCTCAGCATCGCTGAGTATCGACCGCGGCCGGATACGGCTCCCCTGCAGTACAGCCAGCCGCTAATCATTCAGTGGATGATTTCCGCCATTCACGGTCCCGCACCGGAGGGGTGCACGATTGCTCTTGATGATAACGGGATTGCGTTCGCGGGCTGGGTTGGAGTTCTCATCACCGCGATGAATCTGCTGCCGGTGGGGCAGCTTGATGGCGGTCATATCCTCTACACGCTGATTGGGCGGAAAGCCCATCTGGTGGCCTATGCCGTTATTTTGGGTGGCTTCACATACATGGTGATGAACAACAATTTCTCGTTCAGCCTGTTACTGATTCTGCTGATGCTGACAGGGATTAAACATCCGCCAACGGCCAATGATCGCGAGAAACTTGGAATTGGTCGGCACATTCTCGGCTGGCTGACGCTCTCATTTCTGCTGGTAGGGCTGACCTTGAATCCAATCACGGTACCGGAACTTGACGATGAAAATCAGTCAGCGGAATCCGTTCAGGTGGTTGAATCGAAATTTTGACCATAGTGGAACGCAGGCTATGGCGAGCGGTGTGGCGTGAGCCCACCGAGGCGATTGTTGGAATGCTGACTCCCAACTTGAGTTGCAACAACGCTTCGTATCGCGTTGTTCGCGGTTCTCTGCCGAAGCTGAACGCGGCGGGCTGACGCCGCACCGCTCGCCAGGTTGCAGCGTCATGAAGTTTCGTCGCGAACCGGGTTTACTTTAACTGCAAAGGCACGGAAACCACTTCACCTTCGCGAAGCACTTCGATCGTGATCTTGTCGCCGGGGCGATGACTTTCAATCTCTGACAGGAACTCATCCGGCTTCAGAGTCTTCTTCCCGTTTACGCCAACAATGACATCAGCCCGATTCACGTCGCGCGACTCGAACGTTACGAAGCCGCGTTTGTTGCGGACAATTTCCGGGCCGCGCAGGCCGGCTTTTGCAGCAGGGCCGTCGGGTACCAGAGTAATAATGCGAAGACCTTCTTCCAGTTTGGCGACTTCATCAATCCCAAACTCGGGGCGAATGAATCGTCCGTGTTCGATCAACTCTGGTACGATGCGAGCCACGAGGTTTGAGGGAATCGCAAAGCCGATCCCGGAGTTTTGGCCGGTCTTGCTGGCAATGGCGGTGTTCATTCCGATCACTTCGCCGTGAGAATTCATTAAGGGACCACCGGAGTTCCCGGGATTGATCGCCGCATCGATTTGAATGACAGACTTGATCGAGCGGGCTCGCGTGACAGGCAGTGTTCGATCCAGACTGGAAATAATCCCGGTCGTCATTGTTCGCTCAAGCCCGAACGGATTGCCGATCGCGAACACTCGCATCCCAACTTTCAGGCTGGAGGAATCTGCAAAACGCACGGGGATCAGTTTTTCGGGAGGGGCTTTGATGCGGACTACTGCCATATCATTGATGGGGTCCGCACCGACAACATCCGCTTCAAACTCTTCGCCATCGTGCAGCGTAACGAGAACTCGCTGAGCCCCCTCGATGACGTGATTGTTCGTCAGGATATGACCGTTCTGATCCAGGATAAATCCGGACCCGGAATCCTCCGTTGGGTTCTCCCCGAAGAATCCGCGAGCTGCCCCGATGCGAGTTCCAATATTCGCGACGCTGCGGTTATTCGTTTCATAAACGTAAGTCGACACGGCCTCGTCGGGAGCCAGTCCCTCGGCGTTGTAGACTCGCGGCGGTGCGATTTCGCTGAGAGAATCAACGGCGACAGTTTCGGCCGGAGTTTCGCTGGAATACGAAACAGGCTTCTCGGCAGGGCGAGTTTTTCGGGTGACCGTGGAAAGATCTCTTGGAAAACGATCCTGCTGTGCCGCTGCAACGGTGAGCGTGCCAACTCCGGATTGCAGCCAGAACACGAGGCAGCCACCAAGAATTGAAGAAATCAGACATATGGCAGCGTTCTTCATCGCTGCTCCTCCTGAAGTACGATTACAGTTCAAAACGTGTCCTATGACATTTCTTTATTCTTCGCGCGGCTTAAACTGAGGCCAGGTGTTTGCGGCGAATATCATCCTGATCATTACCTGAATGGTGGCCGCGCAAAGAATAAGTGACCAGCTCAAGCCAAAACTCCGCTTTGACCGGGCGGGACTTTATCAGACCACCTCAATTTCAGAAAACCCCGAATGAACACGATGCTGACCCCATACGACGTTGCCGTCTGTGCCGCACAGGAAGCAGGCAAAGTTCTCGCACGATATTTTCACGAGGGTTTTGAGGTTCGGAACAAAGGAGTAGCGGATCTGGTCACGGATGCTGATGTTGCTGCCGAGCGACGAATCGCGGAAATCATTCGTAGTGCTTTCCCGGATCATGCGATTCTGGGGGAGGAGGAGAATTCAGGCGATGTGACGGCCGAGCATTTGTGGGTGATTGATCCGCTCGACGGAACCACCAATTTCGCTCACCATATTCCCCACTTTGCCGTTTCAATTGCCTATCTTCATCACGGGGTGGCTCAGTGTGGAGTCGTCTGGAATCCGATTCGCGAAGATCTCTACATCGCGCGGAGAGGGCTTGGTTCGACACATAACGGCAAGGCGATACATGTCGGCAGCCAGCAGCAAATGAGCGAATCTCTGATCGGCATTGGGTTCTACTATGATCGTGGAGCCATGATGGAGGCGACGTTGGCCGCGATCGGGGCCTGTTTCCGGCGACAAATCCACGGAGTTCGTCGATTCGGGACTGCATCTCTGGATCTGGCCCACGTCGCATCGGGACTTTATGGAGCCTATTTCGAATATCAGTTGTCGCCATGGGATTACGCGGCAGGACAGCTTCTGGTGGAAGAAGCCGGCGGGCGGGTGACTACATGTACCGGAGCGGCGATGCCATTGAAGAAAACGAGCATTCTCGCTTCAAACGGGCAGTTGCATGACGAAATGCTGGCGAACGTTCGCGAACCGTATGTTGGCCTGGGACGTGATTAAACGTTGCGAGGGTCGGAGTGAAATTTCTTTGCCGCCGGATTCGTGAGAATTCGGAGCGTTAAGCTGGCTGGTATCCGAATTGTCACGAATCCGGCTACTCTCAAAGCACTCAGTTAGTCATAAAAAAACACCGCATGAAGTTCGGCAACTTCATGCGGTGTTTTCAATTCTTCGAACTACCAAATACCAACAACCAGGATCAGGCTTACTTTGGCATTGGCAACACGATCAGAGCATCCTCGGCAAACGAGGCCTCTGCCGCTTTGCCGTTGATCTTGTACTGAATCTTCAGTTGCTTCGTGCTGCCTGGAAGCGGGTCGCCTCCAAAACTGGCGTTGTAGCTGGCCGAGACCAGCGTGATGATTGGCAGTTCACCAGCCTGCTTCTGCAGGACGGCGGTGACATCCTTCTGAGTCGCACCGGAACCGTATTCGGCTTTGACAATTTCGAGCTTCATCTTTTCGATACCGGCCGTGGCCAGTAGTTCTTTGACGTCCACACCCTTGCCGCTCAGCTTCTGTGCGATGACCAGCATCGCCTGAGTCGCATCGTCCTTCAGTTCCGGAACCTTCATCAGCTTGATGCTCATCTTCAGGTTATCTACTGTTGGGTAACGCTTCAGGATGTCCAAAACCAGTTTCTTTTCGGCCGTTTGTCGAGCAGCATCGAATGCTGTCTGGCACATCTCGGTACGCTTTGCATCGGGCAGCACAAACTGGCGAGCGATGCGGATGTAGCCTCGCAATGCACGCACCTGATACGGATTGGAAGGAATCTTTGCCAGTTCCAGAAGAACCGGAGCCGCGTCTTCGGTCATCCATTCACCCAGCAGGCGACTGCTGATGTCCTGCAACTGAGCATCGGTACTCTTCGCTGCTTTGCCGACAGCCTGCAGCGCGTTGGTGCCGCCCATGGCTCCCAGAATCTGCAGCAGGGTTCCTTTGACGGGAACAGATTTGACACGATCCACAGCAGCCGACAACTCCTTCGCACAGGCTTCGCGATCAGCCATGCGAATGCTTGCGGCCTTAAGAGCCTTCTGAGCGATCTCGGCATCTTCAGCCTTCTTCGGAGCCACCACCTGATCAATCAGTACGGACAATTGCTGCAACGAAACAGTTTCTCCCAGAGCAACTAATGCTGCTGTTCGTACAACACCGCTGTTGTTATCCAGAGCCTTCAGCAGCTGCGGAACAGCTTCGATACGACGTTTACCGACAAGCTCAATCAGAAGCGGATAAGTGGCTCCGTCCGCCTTTGGTAACAATGCGACGATCTGAGCATTCACGTTATCACCGGGAAGTTCTGCCAGAGTGTCTTTTGCTGCCACTGACAATTCTGCATCTTTATCGACGGCAATCTTCAACAGCGAATTCAGGCAAGTCACATCACCGACTCGGGCAAGCGCATCGACGGCAGATAATCGCACCGCCAACGGTCCCTGCTCAGCGGCTTTCAGAATCGCCGTCAGCACAACCGTATCTTTTCGATCCGCCATCGCCTGAACAATCAGGGCCGCTCGATCATCGGGCGACTTTGTCATTTCCGTCACAAGGACTTGATCAATCTCGCTGCCCGGAAATTCACGAGCGGTCCCGAGTGCCAGACGAAAGAGTGCTCGGTCATCCGCATGCAGTTGTTCGACCAGCAAAGGAATGCCGTCCTGACCACGAGCGAGAATGGCTCCTCGAGTTGCTTCAACAATTCGCTGCAGATGTACGTCAGCCGCTCGCACTTCGTCATAGATCGCAATTGCATCGGCCGACTTGCCTTCTGAGTGCAATCGTTCGGCACACAGCACACAACCTTCGGCCACAAACGATCGAACTTCCGGGCTGGAATCTGCCAAAGCAGTACGCAGCGCTTTTGATGCATCGTCATTTCCAATGCGTCCCAGTGCGACGGCTGCAGCAGCGGCCACTTCGGCATCAGCATCTTTCAGTTTTCCGGACAGGGCTGCGACGGCTGCTGCGTCACGACGCACGCCGATTGAGTTGATCGTGCCGACCAGCAGTCGTCCCTGCAAAGATTCGGTGGCTGTTCGCAGAGCTTCATCCGCTTCCGGGCCGGGAATGGATTCGAGTGCAATCCGAGCCCATGACGACAGTTCCGGTATCGGCAGAAGCTTTGCCAATTCAGGCACAGCCGCCGCGGAACCATAAATGGCCAACTGTTTGCAGGTGATGGCTTTGTCTGCCGGCGCGGCGTCAGATTTCAAGACCGCCAGCAGTTCCTGCTCTTTCTCTGGTGACGTTGCAGGGCCGTCAGCCAGTGCAATGTTCGAGACCATGAAAAAAGTGAGTAACAATGCGACTATAGGCAAAGAGGATCGTAGAATTCTCATGAGTTTATTTTCCTGTGAGATGAAGTTGGTGGGATAGTTCCGACTGCAAGTCCCAAATTCAAATTTGAAATCTCAAATTGAATTGGCTAAGGCTCAGCTCAGTACTTTGAGCCGCGATTACAGTCTCCACGGTTCTCGAAGAGCTTCCGATCGCAGTCGGTTAGCCTGTTCATCATTCACAAATTCATGAGTCGTATTGTCGTACTTCACCGTACGTCCCAGGTGCAGCGCGATGTTGGCCGCGTGGCATGCGATGTGGGCATTGCAGGCCGCGTCCGCATTTCCCTTTGGCTGGCTGCGAGTCTTCACGCAGTCGAGGAAGTCGCGGACGTGATACGTCGCCGGATAGCCATCGATTTCTTCCACGGTGCGTCCGGCCAGCAGCGCGGGTGAGCTGAGTACCAGTTTGCCGCTGTCGCCAGCTTCAACCCAGCCCGTTTCGCCTTCGAATCGTACGGGGCAGGATCCCAGCGGAATCCAGCCGGTCTCACGGAAGATCAGCTCGCAGCCGTTTTCATAGCGAGCCACCAGTTGGCCATCTTTCGGAGCATCATACTCGACTGGCGGAGGACAATCGCCCACGGCCCATTGGCAAAGGTCGACACAGTGGGAGCCCCATTCGAGTACTCCGCCGCCGACAAGTCCACCGCCCTTTTCGAAGTTGAATCCATCCAGCAGCTTGGGATTGAATGGACGCCAGGCCGCCGGGCCGAGATACATATCCCAATCCACGATGGCTTTGTCAGGCTCAGTTTCCGGAATCAGCCATCCGCTCATCATGGCCTGCATGCCGGCTGGATGTGCAAATACTTTCGTGAGTTTTCCCAGCTTCCCGGTGCGTGCCAACTGACAAGCAAAGGCAAAGTGAGGCAGGTTGCGTCGCTGAGTTCCCGCCTGGAAAACTCGACCCGTTCGTCGCATTGTTTCCGCAAGGATCAGGCTCTGGGCGATGTTCTTCGTGACAGGCTTTTCACAATACATATCCTTGCCGGCTTTGGCGGCGTGCATGGCCATCGTCGCATGCCAGTTTGGACCGGTGGCAATCAGGACGGCATCAATGTCCTTTCGATCCAGCACTTCGCGAAAGTCTTTGTGCATGGAACAGTCTTGATTGCCGTATTGGTCGTCGGCGAGTTTCTTAACGGCCTGACGACGCGATTCCTTCACGTCGCAGACAGCAATGAACTGCACATCCGGCTGCTGCAGAAAACAACCCAGGTCATAGGTGCCGCGATTGCCGATTCCGATGCCACCGACGACGACTCGTTCGCTGGGAGCAACCGCTCCACCTCGCCCAAGTGCTGAGGCGGGAATAATGGTTGGAGCCATAACCGCTGCGGCGGCTGCAGCCACACTTTTCTTCAGAAAGCGACGGCGAGGCAGTTGGGGTGACGCTTTTGACATGAGGATCTCCTGGAATTGCCGATGGGGTGCAAAACACACAGGGAGTTCCCGAAGGGACGGTTCACGGCGCTGAAATCAGTCAGGAAAACTCAGCTCCATTAACCGAACTCACGGACTTCCAGCCAATCAGCATACGCTGGAAGAAAGCCCGATACCAGGCAGCGAGGCATTTGGGGCAGCGTGCACCGTGGAATCTATTGGGTCAACCCAACCGGTAGACAACCGACAAGAGAAACCTCATCCTATACGCTGCAGTACTTCAGTCTGACGCAGCCCATTCGCTCCAGGGCGAACGATCCCTTGCGCTGATTGCAGAAGATCGTCTGCCTCGCCCAGGCTTTTTCTCACCGGAAAATCAGGATGCCACGCACACTTATCTCATTTCGACCTTTGTTTCTGATGCTGCTCATGATCGCAAATTTCTCTCAAAGCACCCAAGCTCAGCAGACGAACCCGGACGACGTCTACCAGCTTGGAGCCGACTCACAGCGTCAGGACGGCGTGCCGCAGGGAACTGTCACGAAGCATGAATGGACCAGCCAGATCTTTGAAGGGACTGTGCGAGAGTATCACGTCTACATCCCAAAGCAGTACGACGGGACTCAGCCCGCCTGTCTGATGGTTTTCCAGGATGGTCATGCTTATCTCGACGAGAATGGACAGGTGCGAGTTCCCATCGTCTTCGACAACCTGATCCATCAGGGGAAGATGCCGGTCACAATTGGACTGTTCATCAACCCGGGACATAACGGCGGAGAAATTCCGGAGAGTCGCTGGCGAGCTAACAATCGCAGTTTCGAATACGACACGTTGAGCGATCAGTATGCTCGATTTGTCGTCCAGGAATTGCTGCCTCATGTCGTCGAAGAACACAAGCTGAAGATCAGCAGTGATCCCGCGGACCGAGCAATCTGTGGAATGTCCAGCGGCGGGATTTGTGCGTTCACCGCGGCCTGGGAGCATCCGGAATGGTTCGGCAATGTGCTCAGCCAGATCGGCAGCTTTACCAATATCCGTGGCGGTCATGCTTATGAAGCCATGATTCGCAAGACAGACAAGAAGCCGATTCGAGTGTTCCTCCAGGACGGCGAGAATGATCTCGACAACGAACACGGCAACTGGTGGCTTGCGAATCTGCAGATGGAGAAAGCACTGAAGTTTAAAGGCTACGATTACAAGTTTGTTGGCGGCACTGGTGCTCATAGCGGAAAGCATGGCGGTGCGATTATGCCAGAATCTTTGACGTGGCTGTGGCGTGATCATGTGGCGGGCCCTGAACCTGTCACCGATGCCAAGGTGGAACCTGTCGATGCGAAAGCCGTTTACGAAGAGAAATCCATTACCTGGACCGGCGGCGAATACAAAGACGAAGAATTTCGTTATCGCCTGATGAAACCAGCCGCCGTCGGAGCCGAACAGAAGTATCCGCTGGTGATCTTCCTGCACGGAGCCGGCGAACGAGGAACCGACAACTCTTTGCAGTTGCTGTACTTGCCAACTCAGATGGCTCAGCCGCGCTGGCGTGAGAAGTTTCCGTGTTACGTCCTGGCTCCGCAGTGTCGCCCCGAGAAAAAATGGCTGGAAGTCGACTGGACTGCAAAGACGGATCCGGTCTCACCCGATGAACCGACAGCGCAACTGAGTACTGTCATGGAGATGATTGAACGCACGATTAAGGAAGAACAGATCGACCCTGATCGGATTTATCTGACGGGTTTGTCGATGGGCGGTTTCGGAT
>CANHVD010000084.1 GCA_947463775.1 Planctomycetaceae bacterium
CGAATCACCGCCGCTGCAGTTTCCGGAATCAGATCAAAGCCGGATTCCTGTGCACTCAGCGTTGGCAGGAAAAGTGCAAATAACGGGATCAGACGCACGGACAATCTCATCGCCGGTCTCCAGAAATTGATTCGAAGCACCAGACGGATGCTGCATGACGTCAGCTCGGACAACTCCTCTGGTCAACAGAGTAAGTAAAGTATCTGATCCGCACCATGGAATGAATCGCTCCACAAGATTACAGGCGATATATCTTTAACACCTTTTGAATACACTTGATTACCTCGGATGTTTGTCGGTTAATTGCTCGATTCACTCGTTGTCGCGTCGTGCTGGTCTCCGGGCAAATTCAATGTTGCCGATCTCCAGAGAGTTGTAGCCGGTCTCCAGACCGAGACACGAAGGAACAAGATCACTCATGGCTCTGCTCCTTTCGCTTCTAATTCAAAGCTTTCCGCAGTCGCTTGATCGCATCTTCATACCAGCCAGGAGGCGTCAAACAGACTCAGTATGATCAGCTCAGAAGAATTTTCTGGCCCCAAGCCGTCGTTCCGCAGAAGGCAAAGACTTTCGTGCCTCATTTCCACTCGTGTAGAACTTGGAGGGCGGTGAGGGCGACGTCGATGCGGAGATTCTATCCGTGTAGAAATTGGAGGTGAGAACATCTGCCGTCGGTTTCGGGATCTTACGCAAGCAATTACCGGGCGCATAAAAAAACGGCACTCCAGCAGAGTTGAGTGCTCTACCGGAGTGCCGTTGCCCGACCCGATATTAATCGCAACCGATCAGGGTTGCGGAATGTTCATCAATGAGTTTCGTAAATCGCGCCGTCAGGACGGCAGTGCAAACCCGGACCGACAAAGTCCGGAGGAGTCGCCAGCAATTCCAGTCGCACTTCATGAGCACCACCGACGGATCCGTGGACACAGATGAGAGAGCGAATTTTGTCAGCCGTTGAGACTTCTGTTGAACTGCCTCCCATGGAGTACCATTCAAACCGAGTCACCGTGCTGAAGAGAGAAGTTAAAGAATTCAGGTCGATTCGAAAACTGGCATGATCAATCTGACCGTCTCGAGCACCTCCGACGATTTCGGTGGTCCCGAGATACATGCAGACCGTCCAGCCACGTTCGTCGAACTGGCAGTCGTAGCCAACTCGCCCCACATGAGAAAGAGGTTCAAAAACAGCCGAAGCCTGCTGAACAAACTGCTTCAGCCAGTCCGGACGGCAATCCCGCTGTTCCCTGCGTAACCGATACTGCTCCATCTGTAAAAGCAGTTCTTCGATGGACATGGGCAACCTGACAAAGGGCTGAGAGACCGAGCTTCTGTGAAGTGGGGGCGGTCAGCAATTGGTGGTAACGGCGGCATCCATGACGGAAAATTCCACAGGCAGAGTTTTCACTCCGGCAGTCGTTTCCAGACTGCGAACACACCGTGTATCGAACGCAATTGCGCGAGTGATAAGCGCAATTTCCTGGGGAGCTGACAGAACCTCGCACTGGGTTCCTGTCCTTCCAGATGCGCCTTGAGACGCCTGTTGAGCCCAAGATGCCGAATGCTCCGGCTGTGTGCATTGATCCTGTTGCAGCCAGCGGACGCTCACGAAGGGCGAGATTTAAAGCGGCTCGGCGCGAGCCGTCCGGTGTCTGCCTGGAGACCCGAACAGACCAGCTTTCCACAGCAGATAAACTCTGCGCGGGACCGAATGATATGTTTCTGTGTAGCCGGATTCGTGAGAATTCGGAGGCCTTCCATGGATACGCACCGAATTCTCACGAATCCGGCTACCCTCAACTCAAGCCACTCGGACTAGAGTCGTGATGGCGGCGAAAGTCCGGCTGAAGCCAGACCTACAAAGGGCCGTTGCCTTAGCTCAGGATTTCCTGCACTACTCGCTGAGGTTCCACGCCGGTCAGACGTTGATCAAGGCCCTGGAACCGATAAGAGAATCGCTCGTGATCAATGCCCATGCAGTGCATGACCGTTGCATTCAGGTCATTTACGTGGCACGGCTTATCAACGATGTTGTAACTGAAGTCGTCTGTTTCTCCATGCACAACACCACCCTTGATGCCGCCACCCGCCAGCCACATGCTGAAATTGCGAGGATGATGGTCACGGCCGTAGTTGGTCTTGGTCAATGCGCCCTGAGAATACACTGTGCGACCAAATTCACCGCCCCAGACCACCAGCGTGCTGTCGAGAAGTCCGCGTTGCTTCAAATCCTGCAACAGGGCCGCGCAGGGCTGGTCGGTGTCATAACACTGATGTCGAATTTCACTGGGCAGCGAGCCATGCTGATCCCAGCCGCGATGCAGAATCTGCACAACCCGAACACCTCGCTCAACCATTCGGCGAGCCAATAGCGCACTTGCGGCAAAGGTTCCGCGTTTCGAAACTTCCGGACCGTACATGTCCAGAGTCTCTTTTGTTTCGCCGGACAGATCCACAAGTTCCGGCACACTGCTTTGCATCCGAAACGCCATCTCGTATTGAGCGATGCGAGTTTGCGTTTCCGGATCGCCGAAGCGTTCGAAGTTTTTCTGATTGAGCTGCGACAGAGTATCCAGCATCGCTCGCCGATGTCGCGCGTCGATACCAGAAGGATTATCAATATAGAGGACCGGATCACCCACGCTGCGCAAGGCAACGCCGGTGTACTTTGACGGCAAAAACCCGCTGCTCCACATGCGAGTAAACAGTGCCTGAGCCGCCTGCTTTGACGTCCAGCGCGGTGTCAAAACCACAAAGGCCGGCAGATTATTCGTGGCGCTGCCCAGACCATAAGCCAGCCATGCTCCGATGCTGGGTTTGCCTGGAACCTCGCTGCCTGTCGTGACGAAGGTACAAGCCGGGTCGTGATTAATCGCGTTCGTGTGAACGCTGCGAACAACAGCCAGATCGTCAGCGTGCTTCGCCGTATGAGATAACAACTCGCTGGCCCAGGTTCCGGCCTGTCCGTAGCGAGCGAAGTTGAACATTGAAGGAGCGACCGGCAGGCGAGCCTGGCCGCTGGTCATGGTTGTAATTCGCTGACCCATGCGAATCGAATCCGGCAGGTCCTTGTCGAAGTGCTCCTTCAAATTCGGCTTGTAGTCCCAGGTGTCCAACTGCGAAGGCCCGCCGTTCATGTGCAGGTAAATCACCGCTTTTGCCTTGGGAGCGAAATGCGGGAATCCCGGCAACGGTGGGTGAACCATGGCAGGAGAAGCAGCAGAAGCCGGAGAAAGCTGATCGGTCGCCTTTGCTGTTCGTTCGGCAGCCAGCATCGCCAGAGAGACGCCTCCCATGCGGATCGCGCCGTCGCCAAAGAACTGGCGGCGAGTCAACGTCTGAAGGTATTCCTGAATCGGGTTCATGTCAGGCTCCATCACCTCAGCCAAAAACTATCGTGACAGCCAAAGAAGGAACGCGTACAGCACCCCAAGAAAGCTGATCGTCTTAATAAACATGACCAGCGCTGAGCGTAAAATTCTTTCCGGCAATTCAAAACGACTGTTTGAATAAACCAGGCAGATGATGGCTGTCAGGGGGACTGCGTGAGTCAAAATTGTCAGGTCCATGATGCAGTCCTCGGGTTATGGTTTCTTTGGGGCATCTTCATCATCGTCTTCTTCATCTTCCGGCTTCTCATTGCCATAACCATACGCTGGCCCGTCAGCAGCATCCCAGATCGCAAGCAGGTTTAATAGCCCGGCGATCCAGGTGAAGACCGACGCGATATCGAACTTGCGACTCAGATCCCCGTGAAGCCGATCCAGTTCCTGCGAATCGCATGGTGCCTGATACCAATTCAGAAAGCTGCGACTAATTGTGCCACGCAGCGTTTTGTCGATATTCAGCTCTTCACCATCCACACTCACGATACGACATTCAATCTCTCGACGAGGAGAACCGAAGACTTCGCGCCCCAGTCGAATCTGACCACCGAGACCATATTCCACAACCATACCATCTGCAGCACTGGCCTTCAAAGTTCCCGTGACCGCTTCTCCACCACTCGGATTGACCGGAGCGATCGTCATTGTGCCCGTGACAATTTGCAGGTCATCTCCTCTTCCGCTGAAGTCCGAAACCATGCCGACGAAATCGCTCTGGAGTTCGGAATCAAGATGATCGATCCGGACCTGCTCATTGCGAAGTCGTGACTCCTGAACCAAAGCTGGTAAAGCCATCGCACCATTAAAGAACTGAGCTGCGTAACCAAACGAGAACTTCGTCGTGGGAACTTTCTTCTCCATCTGGGGAGTCACTCTGTCCGTCTGGTAAACCAACTGGCTGTAAACGGGCTGCCAGTTGCCGAGAATCATGCCCCAGATAAACAGGCTCAAGATGCACACAGAATAAATAGTGGCCTTGAATCTTCGCCCCTGATACCAATGCCCGGCACCTGGAATCAGGTAAGCCAGTAACGCAGCAATGAGAGGGTTCTTTAAGTTGACTCGAGTATTTCTCATGAATCGGCCTGTTGGGCTGCGTCCAATTTCGTTCGACGATAAAAAGGCAGAGGAGGGCGGTGTCTTCTCGAGAAGTGAAGACGAACAGGAGATCCTAGCAGGAGGTCCCGTCTGTGTCAGCCGATACTTTTCGATCTCATCTGAAGCGAAGAGTTCTCGGAAGTCGGCTATTCGCTTACAGTTGCGATTCCCTGGCAATTGCCCCCAAAAAGATCATTCTCCAGTCCGGAAAACTCCACCGCTGCGTTTTCCTGCGAAATCTGTAGGCCTGCGGTGAGCAGACCGGTGTCTGTTTTTCTTCAGAGGCAGCTCAAGCCTGCATTCTGCTTCCTGAAACACGCTCTCTGTTTAGTAACGATTCAATGGCGACCACAGCCTCATCTTCTGATCCCAGACGCCAGTTTGCGGTTTCCGTCGTCGAAACATTGCGCGATGCGGGATTTGAAGCGTTGTGGGCCGGTGGCTGCGTGCGAGATCAATTGCTGGGAAAATCGCCCAAAGACTACGACGTCGCCAGCACGGCGACACCGGACGAAGTGATTCGGATCTTCGGAACTCGCCGTACAATCCCGGTCGGTGCGAGTTTTGGCGTTGTCATGGTTCTTGGTCCGACAAAGTCAGCCGGTCAGATTGAAATCGCGACCTTCCGCAGCGACGGCGAGTACCTCGACGGACGCCGACCGAACTCGGTGCAGTTCTGTCGTCCCGAGGAAGATGCACGCCGCCGTGACTTTACGATCAACGGGCTTTTCTTCGATCCGATCCGGAATGAAGTCATTGACTACGTCGGCGGTCGAGAAGATCTGGCGGCTGGTGTTGTGCGCGCGATTGGAGATCCGGTTGATCGGTTCCGTGAAGACAAACTTCGCATGCTGCGAGCCGTGCGATTCGCCGCCACATTTCGATTTCATTTGGACGTTGAGACGGCTGATGCGATTCGCCAATTCGCGACTGCGTTGAATCAAGTGAGCGTGGAAAGGATTGCGCAGGAACTGCGGCGGATGCTGTCGCACTCGACTCGCGCGAAAGCCGTGAAGATGCTGGAGGAGACATCGCTGTTTGCTGAAGTGCTGCCGGAAATCTCTTCGATTCACGGATTGCTTCAGCAGGACGAGACGCTCGATGCGCTGGGACTGCTGGAGTCGGCAAGTTTTGAGGCAGCTCTCAGTCTTCTGCTGCGGCCTCTGTATGCTTCCGAAGAACAGGAGACAAAACGGCGAGTCGCACGGATCGACGAGGTCTGTCGTCGGCTGAAGATGTCGAACGAAGAAACGGAGTGCGTGTGCTGGCTGCTGAATTCTCTGCCCGTTCTGGACAACATCGCGAGCCAGCCGCTGCACATTCTTAAGCCGCTGCTGAATCATCCACATGCAAAATTGCTGCTGGATGTATCATCGGCGATCGTTCGTTCCTGCGGGAGAGATCCGGTAGACGCGGAATTCTGTCGACGTTACCTTTCGCGCACATCCCCGGAAACCCTTGCGCCGGCCACGTTAATTGACGGGCGAGATGTCATGGGACTGGGGATTCCGGCCGGACCCGTGGTGCGTGAACTGCTCGCCACGATCCGCAACGAACAACTCGACGAACGTCTTGCCACCCGCGAGCAGGCTTTGGTCCGCTTGAGGGAATTGTATTCTTCCGCCAGATGATATGTCCGGCACACTCCAGTGATCGCACTCGATCACTGGATTTCTTCTGAACCTTCGAAAGACTCAAACATGCCCTCTCATGTTCGATACGGTATTATTGGTGCCGGAGCGGTTTCTGATTTCCATCATGTGCCCGGAATTAAACTGGATCCTCGCGCGTCTCTGGTTGCAATCTGTGATCCGAACGAAGCGTTGATGGCTCAGCGCGCGGCAGAATGGGGTCCGGTCAAAACATATTCGGACTATCGCCAACTGGCGGCTGATCCGGATGTGGATGCGGTGATCATTGCGACGCCCAACTTTGTGCATCATGAGCAGGCTCTGGAGTGCGCGAAGAATGGCAAGCATGTCATGTGTGAAAAGCCGCTGGGGCTGAACTTTGCTGAGTCTGCTGAAATGTACCGTGCAGCTCGCGATGCCAATGTACGGCACATGACAGCCTTTACATATCGATTTGCTCCTTCAATGCGATACGTAAGGCATCTGGTGAGCAGTGGTGCTCTGGGCACGCCTCGCCATTTTCGCAGTCAGCGATTTCTGGATCTCCCGGAAACAAGCTGGGGCTGGCGTCAGATCAAGAAATTAGCCGGTGCTGGTGACTTGTTCGACATGACAATTCATCGTATCGATTTTGCTCAGGATCTGCTGGGGCCGATCAAGTCTATCTGCGGTGCCGTGGCTCAGTTCGTTCCGCGCGATAAAACAGCCGATGGAAAGCCTTGTCCTCCGTCAGAGGTTGATGACTGGTCCAGCCTCATCGGCTTTTTCGAAAGCGGCGCTGTTGGAGTCTGGGAAGGCAGTACGCTGATGAAGGGCCACAACAATAAAGGCGTCGGCTACGAATGGGCAGAAGTGAATTGCAGCGAAGGTTCGGCCGCTTATCAGCTTACGGATCCGAACAACATTATTCTGTCTCGCAACGGCAAGGATATGGAGAAGCTGGCAGTGCCGAAAGAGTTCCTGGTCGCTCCGGGAAGTCCACGTGATCCGTCAAAGGGTTCGCCAAGCACTGTTTTCCGCTACGACCTCGTCTGGGAACTGACATCTGCAATCATCGAAGAGCGTGACGCTGTGCCAGGCTTCCATGACGGTGCATCAGCTCAGGCGATTGCTGACGCAGTGCTGGAATCATTTGAACTGCGACGATGGATTGATATCAAGGCCGACTTGGGTTGAGAATTGATCACTGCGATCAACACTCGTTATAGATCAGAGGCTCGGCTTTTTTACGAAGTCGGGCCTCTGTCGTTCAACGGTTCATTTAATCAGAACTCTCCAGGAACATTGAGCCATGACCGGCCCCAACTACGAAGCTCGTCGAAATCGCCTGTTGCGAAAACTCAAAGAAGCGTCCGTCGACAGCCTGTTGGTCACCGGGCCCAGCAATGTCCGGTACCTCACGGGGTTCTCCGGATCGTCGGGATGGCTGTTTCTTTCGTCGTCAACAACCGTGATCCTGAGCGACACACGTTACGAAACGCAATTGGCCGACGAATGTCCCGGGCTTGATGCCGAAATTCGCGATGCAGCCAGTACGCTGGATGATCATGCGGCCCGCTTAATCGCAAAGGTCAAGGCAAAGCGAGTCGGCATCGAAGCGGATTACGTGACGTTGTCGCAGCATTCGTCGCTGGCAAAGAAAATTGTCTCTGCAGAGATTGTCGCTACCAGCGGACTTGTGGAACGGCTGCGAGAGGTCAAAGATAAGTGGGAGATCGAGCAGACTCGTGAAGCCGTGCACATTGCGGAACGAGGTTTTGCCGTTGTTCGCAGTTCGCTTCGCCCGAATCAGACGGAAACAGAAATCCGGTTTCTGCTGGAAGCCGCCATGCGGAGTTTTGGATCTACGGGTCCGGCTTTTGAGCCGATCGTGGGTGTCGGTCCAACGTCTGCTCTGCCCCATGCACATGCTGGGGGCCGATGTGTTTCTGAGAGTCCGGTGCTGCTGATCGACTGGGGTGCCGAAGTGAAATCTCACTATCGCAGCGACCTGACGCGAGTGCTCATCACAGGAAAGCCAACTCGTTTGATGGAGCAGGTTTACAACACGGTGCTGAAGGCTCAACAGGCGGCGATTCAGGCGATTCGTCCGGGGGTGAGATGTGCGGACGTCGACAAGATTGCTCGAGGAATTATCGCAGAAGCTGGTTTTGGCAAGAATTTCGGCCACGGCCTGGGCCACGGTTTTGGCCTCGAAATCCATGAATCTGTCCGCATGAGCCCGCTTTCCGAGCAGGTCTTTGAGGTCGGGATGCTGGTGACCGTCGAGCCTGGAATCTATTTGCCAGGAAAATTCGGGGTCCGGATCGAGGATGATCTCCTGCTGACCCCGGACGGAAACGAGGTTTTGTCGAACGTTCCTCGCGAATTCGAAGAGGCAATCGTTCCTTTCCTTGCATAAATCCGAGGAGTTCACGATCCTGCGTGCTCTTTGGAACGACTTCGCTGTCGTGTGAATCCTGGCTTTCTGGAAAAGCCGGGATTCCTGCGGTAGTCGTTCGTACGTATCAGACAAGACGCTGAGTTTTCGCGTCTGGAGGCAATTTTCATATGGCGAAATCCGTGGAAAACGAAGAAAAGGGCGAGTCCTTCGATCTCGATAAATTCCGTAAGCTCCTGCAGCTCATGGAAAAGTTTGACGTGTCTGAAGTGAACCTTCAGAACGAGGAAGAGTCCTGGAAGATTCGCCGCGGTCCGCGATACGCGGCACCGACGTTTACTCAGGGATTCGCGCCTGCACCGATGATGCAGGCTGCTCCGGTCGCGGCACCCGCTGCGGCTAGTGCACCGGTTGCAGCCGCTGCTGCTCCAGCCGCACCAGTTGGGATCACGATCAATGCGCCGGCTGTCGGCACGTTCTATACTGCAGCCAGCCCGGAAGATCCTCCGTTCGTGTCGGTAGGCTCTGTTGTGAAGGCTGACACGGTCATCTGCATTATCGAAGCGATGAAAGTGTTCAACCAGATTCAGGCTGAGAAGTCCGGTCGTATTCTGGAGATTCTGGTTGAGAACGGTGATGCCGTTGGATTTAACCAGCCACTCTTCAGAATCGAACCTCTCTAGTCTAGTACTCTGTCAAGGTTTTAAAGAGGGTTAAAAGAGTGAGCCGCCAGGCCTAGCCCACGGTTCAGAACCGGACGCTAGCGCGAACTGGCTGGCAAAACGAAACCCAATTGCCGACCTCGACCGACCGCTCGAATGGTTCACGGCTTTTTTGCAGAGCCTGCTGTCTGTCGCTGTGTTTCTTTGCTGCTGTATGCCGGATGAACTGCCGGCTAACTTGTTTGTTTTTGAGCTGAGCACACCATGTTTCAGAGAATTCTGGTCGCGAACCGAGGCGAGATTGCCCTTCGAATTATCCGGGCCTGCCGGGAACTGGGCATTGAGACCGTTGCCGTTTACAGTGAAGCCGATCGTGGCGCTCATTATCTGGAACTGGCGGACGAGGCATGGTGCATCGGACCTGCTCAGGCGATGGAGAGCTACCTGCAGATCAACCGAATCATCAGCGCGGCTGAAATCGGTAATGTGCAGGCCGTTCATCCAGGATACGGATTCCTGGCGGAGAATTCCCACTTTGCCGAAGTCTGCCGCAGCTGCAACATTGAATTCATCGGACCTCCGGTGCAGGCAATGCAGCAACTTGGCGACAAAGTCAGTGCTCGTGAAATCGCAATGAAGGCCGGTGTGCCCTGTGTACCAGGCAGCGATGGCTTGATCTCCGATGTTGAAGAAGCCGTGCGAGTCGCCGATCGAATTGGCTACCCCGTGCTGATCAAAGCCACTGCTGGCGGCGGTGGCAAAGGGATGCGCGTTGCCGGGAATGAGATCTCCCTGCGAGCCGGACTCCAGGCGGCCAGCGCTGAAGCTGAAAAGGCATTCAAGAACGCGGGCGTTTATCTGGAGAAATACGTCGAGCGGCCTCGCCACGTCGAAGTCCAGATTCTGGCCGACAACCATGGAAACGTAGTGCATCTTTGGGAGCGTGACTGCTCGATGCAGCGTCGCCACCAGAAGCTGATTGAAGAGAGTCCAGCCCCAAAACTTCCAGCGGAAGTTCGCAAGAAGATTTGTGACTGTGCAGTGAATCTGGTTCGCGAAGCAGGCTACACAAATGCTGGTACCTGTGAGTTCATCGTTGATAAGAATTTCAACTTCTACTTTATTGAAGTGAATGCTCGAATTCAGGTTGAGCATCCTGTGACGGAACTTGTCACAGGCATCGATCTGATCAAGCAGCAGATTCTCATCGCAGCTGGCGAGAAGTTGCCGTTCAAGCAGGAAGACATCAAGCACACGGGTTGTGCGATCGAACTTCGAGTCAACGCGGAAGACCCGGACAATGGTTTCCGAGGAAGTCCGGGGACGATTACGAAACTCCGTCTGCCGGGCGGTCCGGGTGTTCGCTTCGATTCACATGTTTACGAAGGCTACACGATCAGCCCGTATTACGACTCGATGATCGGCAAGCTGATCGTTCACAAGCCGACACGCGAAGAAGCGATTCAGTGTATGCGACGTTGTTTGCGTGAGTTCGTGATCGAGGGAATCGCGACGACACTGCCGCTGGCTCGGAAGATGTTCAGCCACGCGGACTTCGTCGACTTCAATATCGACACGACCTTCGTCGAACGCACATTTTAGAATCAGTCACTGTTGATTGAGACGGGACTGGTTACGCGGATCGTGTGGCATGAACGTAGGTTGGACATTCTTGTCCGATGAGATTCGACGGGCAGGAATGCCCATCGTACTCATTATCGGGTGTCATCATGCACCCGCGTTTCCGGTCACTCGACGGTCCATGACACCCATCATTTCTCCAATCTGTCCATAAGGAAAACGGTTCATGTCTCACGGAATTAAGCGCGTCGCCTTGTTGTTTGCTGGTGGTCCGGCTCCTGGTGCCAACGCGGTCATTTCAACCTGTGCCATCTCCTGCATTCGCAACGGCATTGAAGTTGTCGGTATCCGCTACGGCTACTCCAATCTGATGGAATACTCACCTTCGACGCCGCTGGTGGAAGGATTGCATTACAAGAACCTGACCGAGGTTTCGCTTCGTCGAACACGCAGCAAGGAAGGCATCATCATCGGGACGGCTCGCGCCAACCCAGGCAAGCAGATCACTTCGCCTGATCACCTCAGTGATCCGGAAAAGTCTGCTCCTCTGAAACGCGTCTACGATGCTCTGCGATCCATCGGTGTCGACGCGTTGGTGTCAATTGGTGGCGACGATACCCTGAAGACCGCCAACAAGCTGAAGATGTACCAGGATCGTCTTCCGGCCGATATGAAGCGGATGCCGATTGTGCATGTTCCCAAGACCATTGATAACGACTACATGGGGATCGACTTCACGTTCGGTTACTTTACCGCCGTCGAAACGCTGGGGACCGAAATTCGCAACCTGCACGCCGATGCGGAAGCAGCTCGTGCGTACTTCGTTGTTGAAAGCATGGGACGTAGTGCCGGCTGGCTGGCGTATGGAGCAGCGATCTCCGGCGAAGCCAATATGGTGCTCAGCGTCGAAGACATGACGGGGGAGTATCTGACACCCGATTCCACACCGAAACGCAAGGTGATGGATATCGATAAAGTCGTCGGGAAGATTGTCCGCATGATGCGACATCGGCAGGAAAAAGAAGGAAAGGAATATGGCGTCGTCGTACTGGCAGAAGGGCTGGCTGAGTTCCTTTCGGACGATGTTCTGAAGGATGTGCCTCGCGATGATCATGGTCACATTTCTGTAGCCAACGTCGACCTTGGCAAGATGTTCGCCAAACGAATTATGGCCGAATTCACAAAACAGACAGGCCTGAAACGCAAGGTGACCGGTCTTCAACTAGGTTACGAATGCCGCTGTGCACGACCTCATGCGTTCGACGTAATGCTGGGCAGCCAGCTGGGCGTTGGTGCTTACCGAGCCCTGTGCGAAGAGAAGCTCAATGGGGCAATGGTGTCGGTATCAGGACAGCTGGATCTGCACTTTGTGCCATTCGAACAGCTGGTTGATCCACAGACTTTGGTGACAGTCGTTCGCTTCATCAAGCACAACAGTGACTTCCACAAGCTGGCTCGCTTCCTTGAAAGCAGCTCGGGCGAATAAACGTTCAGCCCGAAATGGGTTTGGATTGTATCTGTATGACCGCCATGGGGTTCAGCTGAACTCCACGGCGGTTTTTTAGTTTGCTAGTCCGAATCCTCGAGTTTTCTTGTCACTGTTGGATTAAAGTCTGTGGCTTCCAGTCAGAATTTGGCTGCGGCATTTTTGCGTTTAAGGTTCGTTGCCAGTCAACCAGAGCACTTCGAAGTTCCTGAAGCTTTTCGGGGTTCTGCATGGCGAGGTTCTTCTGTTCGCCGGGATCTGTTGCCAGGTTGTAGAGTTCTGCGTCGCCGAATTCGTAGAACTCGATGACCTTCCAATCGCCGCTGCGAAGGGCGGCTCCCGGAGTCCATTCTGATCCATGATAGTGCGGGTAATGCCAGGCCAGAGGACGCGTTTGCGTCATGACCTTGCCGGATAACATTGGGGCCAGCGACATTCCATCAATCGGCGTCTCGGCTGGCTGCTCAAGCTTCGCCAGATCGATCATTGTCGGAAAGTAATCGGTGCTGAGTACCGGTTGCTCACAAATCTCACCGGGGTTAGCAACGGCCGGAGATCGGATAATCAGAGGAACGCGAATGCCACCTTCGTAAAGCCAGCCTTTGCCGGAACGTAGCGGCAGATTGCAAGTTGGGCCGGGCTTTTGCAAAGTGCAGAGCCCGCCGTTGTCGGAAGTAAAGATAATCGTCGTCGAATCTTCCAGGCCCTGCTCATGTAACGCGGCCATGATTTCTCCGACGCTGTCATCGATCGCGGAAACCATGCTCGCATACTGAGCATTGTTCTGTTGAGTTCTTGAGAGACCTCGCCGTTCTTTCACCGGCGATTTTTCGTTGAGCCCTTTCACTTTTTCCGCAAAGTGATCGAAATGCTTTTCGTCTTTATGAATGGGAGTGTGAACGTCGTAGTGAGATAGGAACAGCAGGAACGGACGCGAGGGATCTCGCTGGCGGAGGAATGAGACAGATTCTTCTGTCAGTCGCTCCGTCAGATATTCGCCGTCGCGGTGTTCTTTGAGCCACGGATTCTTCCATGGGGCGAAGTAGCCGGCCGGAGGCTGACCGTAATGTGCACCTCCCAGATTCACATCAAAACCTTGATCCGTTGGAAGAAATCCTTCTCCTCCAAGATGCCATTTGCCGGCGAAGAATGTCTGATATCCCGCTGAGTGCAGGACTTCAGCGATGGTTTGTTCTTCCAGCGGCAGTTCGTTGCGATCTTCGATCTGCAGGAAACGATGATTGGCATCGCGTTTCGCCTTCTGCCCCGGAATCCAGTCTGTGATATCCACGCGAACCGGATGTCGCCCTGTCATGATGCTGGCCCGAGTTGGCGAGCACACGGGACAAGCAGCGTAGGCCTGTGTGAATCGCATTCCTGATGCGGCCAGTGCATCCAGATGCGGAGTTTCGTGAAACGTACTGCCGTAACACGACAGATCAGCCCAGCCCAGGTCGTCGATCACGACGAACACAAAGTTCATGGGTAAAGTGCGTTGTTCGGCGGCTGGCAGAGAATGAGTTGCAAGATGCAGGTACGCGAG
>CANHVD010000085.1 GCA_947463775.1 Planctomycetaceae bacterium
GAACCGCTCAGCAACGTACCACCAGCAACCTGCAGAATCAGTTCGCAGCAGCGGCGAGAAGCCCAGTCCAGTTGCATTCGATCGACTTTGCGTTCGAAGCGGTAGGATGAAGGACTGTGCAATTTCAGGCTGCGGGCCGTGGCGCGAACGGACAGCGAAGCAAACGCAGCGGCTTCAATCAGCACGTTCACCGTTGAGTCGGAAATTTCCGTGTCGAAACCGCCCATGACGCCAGCGACAGCCACTGGTCGAGTCGCATCGGCGATTACGCACATGTCTTCAGACAAAGTGTATTGTCGCTGATCAATCGCCGTGATGGTTTCACCCTTCACTGCGCGGCGCACAACGATGCGACGATCACCCAGGCGATCCATGTCGAAGGCATGCAGTGGCTGACCGCATTCCATCATGACGAAGTTGGTCACATCGACGATGTTGTTGACTGAATTAATACCGACAGCAGTCAGGCGATCACGAAGCCATGCCGGGCTTGGTCCGATTTTCACCCCTCGAATGACGCGGGCGTGATATTCGGGACACAGGTCACTGGCTTCGATTGAGACGGAAGTGGCTGCCGAAGCTGGTTCGTTTGATTCTTTAACAGCGGCGACTGGGACTTTCAGTTTCGTCCCAAACAGTACGGACACTTCGCGCGCCACCCCGATATGTCCGAGGCAGTCCGGGCGATTACTGGTGACTTCAATGTCGATGGCGACATCCGGGCTCGACATCGGTTCGGTGACGTCGTGAAACTCTTCCAGATTCAGTCCGGACATGGTCAGACGATTGGTGAGTTCTTCAACACTTTGAGGCAGCGAAGTGTATTCCGCCAGCCAGTTCCTGCTCACGATCATGAATGATTTTCCACACTGTGTGAATTAAGGCCGGGTGTTCGCGGGGGACCTTTAGATGATCGCCTCAATCGCGGCCGCGTACTCAAGACACACTGAACCAAAACGAAAGCCTGTCCGAATCGCCCGCGTCGGTCCATTCCCATGCGTGCTTTGCGGAAAAGCGGGCAGTGTAATGAAACGTGCAGAAACTCCAAACCGCGTTAAGGTCTGTTCCTTCCGAAAGATGTTGACAGTGTGTATCAACTCCGTTAAAACCCCGACCGTCTGATCGCCGATGAACGGTACGACAGACGAATTTCCGGCTTTCGATCGTTAGCGAGGGCCTTTGGTAGGGAAACCGTCTTTTTGTAACAGCATGTTTTCAGGGAACTTCAGGTTCCATGGAGACATGATGGCAAATCGGGCGTGTTTCCATGAGTTCGTTGGCGTCTTCGTCAGCAATCCGTTCGGCTCCTGCTGGTTCTTCAGCAACACGTGCCGAAACCATTCAGGCCCTGCGTCGTCAGCTCGTTTCTGCCCAACAGACGCAATCCTCACAACGCGTCATTCCCACGGGTTTAAAATCGCTGGATCGACTTCTGCCAGGCGGTGGTTTGCCTACGTCGGCTCTGATCGAATGGATCAGCGATGAAGCTGGACAAACCGCAGCTTCGGTGGCTCTTCGAGCCGTCGCTCCGTTGCTTAGTCTTCCCGGATGCCTGGCCGTGATCGATGAGCGGCATGATTTCCATGGCAATGCGGCAAAAGCTCAGGGGATTCCACTCTCAAAGATTCTTCTGATTCGTCCGCCGCGCCCCACACCGGAGGAAGCCGCTGCCGCCAATCAGTCTCGCTATGTGAGGCGAGTTTCCGTGTGTCATGCCGAGGCTTTGTGGGCTCTGGAGCAATCGGCTCGCAATGCCGGCGTCCGAGCGGTTCTCTGTTGGCTGGATCGAGCGTCTCCGGCGGTGATGCGTCGATTGCAACTCGCCGTCGAACGGAGTGGTGTGACGATTCTGTTGATTCGACCAGCTACCGTTCTGGGAAGCGCCTCATTCGCGGATCTGCGATTGCAAATTCAGCCAGCCAATCTTCCGGAGCACATTCTTCGGGCCGCTCCTCCAAAAGCTCGTCTCCTGGAACGTCGCTCGTATTCGGTTCGCCTGTTGAGATCTCGGCATGGCCTTCAGCACGAAGGTACCGCCATGCTGCATCAGAATCCATGGGACGACCGAGTACGCGAGTGATCAAACACCTTACAATCTGATCCGATTGCATCCGCTGCCCGGTCGAGAATACCATTCTGGGCCCACAGATGATTTCTTCCTTCAATTGTTTTCCGGATCAGAACCATGAAACTTCCGTTCCTGACGAGTCTCGCCCTGCTGCTCTTTACATCGTGCCTCCCGGCGGATGACGCCAACGATCCAAAGAAAGCTTATCTGAACGCAGCCGAAGCCGGGATCGAGTTTGCTCTCCAGGGAGAATACGCCGGAGGTTTCAAGACTGGTGATGGCGAAGTCAAGATTGGCGTCCAGGTGATTGCTGAAGGTCAGAACACGCTGGCTTGGGTGGCGTACATCGGCGGACTGCCTGGCGATGGCTGGGACGGCAATACTCCCATGCGCGGCGCTGGTGAAATTCAGGGCGACAAAGGGATCCTGAAAGGTGAGGCCGGACGTGGAGAAATCAAAGATGGCAGTCTCGTGATCTATACTGCTGACAACGTGCGAGTTGGTGAAATCGCGAAGACAACTCGCGTGTCTTCGACAATCGGCCGCAAGCCTCCAGAAGGTGCCGTAGTGTTGTTTGATGGCACCACAGCCGACCATTTTGATGGCGGAAAAATGTCTGAAGACAAACTCCTGATGCAGGGCGTCACCAGCAAAGAGAAATTCCCCAGTTGCGAACTGCACGTGGAGTTTATGCTGTCATTCATGCCCAATGCTCGCGGACAGGGACGCAGCAACAGTGGGTGTTATCTGCAGGGCCGTTACGAAGTGCAGATGCTCGACTCATTCGGACTCAAGGGAGAGGACAACGAATGCGGTGGCATCTACTCGATCAAAAAGCCGTCCGCAAATATGTGCTACCCACCGCTCAGTTGGCAGACTTATGACATCGAATATCACGCAGCCAAATTCGATGCGGCGGGAAAGAAAACAGAAGATGCCTGGATGACGGTTAAGCACAACGGTGTCACGATTCACGACAAGGTCAAGTTGCCTCACGGAACAACAGCCGCTCCCGTCGCTGAAGGGCCGGAGCCTGGTCCGCTTCATTTGCAGGATCACGGCAACCCCGTTCGCTATCGCAACATCTGGATCAAACCTCTGGCCGAGTAGTTGCCTGGGCACGCAGTAATTTCAAATTTGAGATCTGAGATTTGAAGTTACTGTTCACGCTAACGTGCCTGACGCATCTCACGCAGTTTCGTCCAGTCAATAATCTCAACTCCCATTGCTTCGATCTGCTGACGTACTGCAGGATCCGAAAAGATCCTGCGGTCGTCATCGCGAAGAAAATGGCTTCCGGTGATCGCCTGCAATTCGCTGTCGGAGTAACCGCAGTGAATGATCATCTGAGTGACTCCCGGCTTCAGATTTCTAATCGTGTCCAGGTACCGCTTTTGACGAGCATCGTGGTCTTTTCCGTCATAAAACTGGTACAGGTAATCAATCGGCGGCAGACCTTTCGCCTCCAATTGCTCGATGTATTCGCCATTGCGTCGCACCAGATCCGGATAGCCAGCCGCCAACGCCGGATCGATGTTTCGGATAATCATCACGGGCAAGTTGTATTCGACGCCAAGCCGCACATAAACGTCCAGCATATCCGCGGTTGAGACCACCGTTCCCATATGAGTGTCCAGGTGGCTCAGGCGAATTCCAGCCGCGAGGGCTCGATCGATCTGAGCTCGTAACTCAATTTCCACTTCCGCCGGGCGAGCCTTCGCGATGACTTCTTCTTTCGAACTGAAGAGATAGCCGTCCTTGTCGACCAGCGTGGGAACTTTGTCACGTCCGGCCACTGAGCCCCACCGGTAGGAGCCAAACTCCGAGTTCAGCGTCAGGTGAATTCCGAAGTCTTTCTCCGGATGCTGGCGAGCCCACTCGGCGAACTCGGGAAACCAAGGGCAGGGAACCATGATACTGCAGGAAGAAACAAACCCCTTCTCCATCGAATCGATGGTCGCACGATTTACGGAATGACTCATCGCTGCATCATCAGAGTGAATGATGAGATAGCGTTTCGAGTCGTCTGCTTTACTCGTCACGGATGGTTCATCGCTGACCGCCGTGATCCTCTGTGCACAAAGATTCAACAGGAACACCACGGCGATACCTGTGGTCTGCACCAAAGTCATTTTCTGCACGTCTGGATCGACTCCAAAAAATAGGTCATGCTGGAAACAGTTGAGCCCGGATGTTGCAGAACCGGACGCTGATATCAAGCGACGTCAATTGGCCGCTTCAACGAATTCGAATTAATCGAGCGGGACGAACGCCCGGTCCGCTCGGCTGGACAGTTGAACTTCCAGCTCAAAGTGCGGTCCCTGGATTGTCCCGGCGATGAACGCCGAAGTGTGATGTTGATTCATACTGAATGGGATCGTTTTGGCAAATATTGCCGCTCCATGTGCAGTGGAACGTTAACAATCACTTAGGGGATTGTTGAGCACCAGACCCTGATGCCGATAACGATACTAACGCGTGGCCGCGCTGTTTCTCCGGCGAAGTGTCTTCAATGCTAAGGATTATCTCATGTGTGGTATCGTCGGATATGTGGGGTATCGGCCTGTTGCGGAATTGCTGCTGGAAGGCCTGCATCGCCTCGAATACCGTGGCTATGACAGTGCCGGGATCGCGGTTCAATATGGGAATACGATTGAAGTCCGCAAAAAAGCCGGGCGTGTTTCTGAACTGGCGGGCCTGTTAAAGGCACAACCGCTGGTCGGCAAGATTGGCATCGGGCATACGCGTTGGGCGACTCATGGAGCTACCACCGATCAGAATTCGCACCCGCATGTTGGCGGCAACGGCGAAGTGGTGATTGTGCACAACGGCGTGATTGAGAACTACGACATACTCCGCAGGCAACTGCAGACGCTGGGTTACGTGTTTCGTTCGCAAACCGATACCGAAGTCGTCGCACATCTTCTCGCTCACAATCTGGAGGAACAGACGCGCCTGCATGGCTCGCCGGAGGACCTCGATGTCTGCCTGAAGGCCGTTGAAGTGACACTGAATCTGCTGAAAGGGACCTATGGTCTGGGAATCCTCTTTCGAGATCTCCCGGATACCGTGATCGCGGCACGCTGCGGAAGTCCATTGGTCATCGGCGTTGGCAAGGATGAATACTTTCTCGCGAGCGACGCAAGTCCGCTCGTCGGATACACCAAAGAAGTTGTCTACTTGTCGGATAACGAAGTTGCAGTGTTGCGAGCTGATGCACTGCGAATCGATCATCGCAGCAATGGCAGTGTGAATGTCAGTGTTAAGACGTTGGAACAGGTGGCGTCTGATACAGATCTCGGCCAGTATGAACATTACATGCTCAAGGAGATCTACGAACAGCCAACAACCATCGAGAATGCTCTTCGTGGTCGCCTCGACAATGAAGAAGCCACCGCAGTGATTGGCGGATTGAATCTCTCTGCCAAGGATCTGCGGCGGATCGATCGAATCGTCCTGACGGCCTGTGGAACGAGTTGGCACTCCGGACTGGTCGGCGAATATGTACTGGAAGAATTCGCGCGGATGCCCACGGAAGTTGAGTATGCCAGCGAACTGCGTTATCGCAATCCTCCAATGAGCGATCGCACTCTTGTGTTCGCGATTACTCAAAGTGGCGAAACAGCGGACACTCTAGCGGCCATGCGTGAATGCAAACGCAAGGGCCACCCAACACTGGCCATCTGCAACGTCGTCGGTTCCACCATCGCGCGAGAAGCGGATGGGGGGATCTACCTCCACGCGGGGCCGGAAATCGGAGTCGCTTCCACGAAAGCGTTTACTTCTCAGGTAACGGTGCTCACGCTGCTGGCGCTGTATCTGGGCCGTATGCGACATATGTCATACCCTGCTGGCAAACGCATTATTCGCCAGTTGCGTGACATGCCGGAGAAGATCAGCAAGGCTCTGGAGTGTCACGATAAGGTACGCGAAGTCGCTGATAAGTATCATCACTTCAACAACTTTCTGTACCTCGGGCGCCTCTATAACTTTCCCGTAGCACTTGAAGGAGCACTGAAGCTCAAGGAAATCAGCTACATCCATGCGGAAGGATATCCGGCCGCCGAAATGAAGCACGGCCCGATTGCTCTGGTGGATCAGCAGACGCCGAGCGTGTTCGTGATTCCACGCGGCGGTATCTATCCCAAAGTCGTCAGCAACATGGAAGAAATTCGAGCGCGGCGAGGCCCGGTCATTGCGATCGCTTGTGAAGGCGACACGGATATCGCCCGGATCGCCGATGATGTGATCTACGTGCCGGATGTGGAAGAGTACCTGCAACCGCTCGTCTGCGCGATTCCGCTGCAACTGCTGGCCTATCACGTGGCGCTTCTGCGAGGCTGCAACGTGGACCGCCCGCGAAATCTGGCGAAGAGCGTAACTGTGGAGTAGCGGTCCGTTAGGCGAACGTGTATTGCGGCTTCTCGAACTTGCGATTTGAAATTCAGAATCGTCATTCGTTGCGGGCCTACTGCTTCTGCAGCACAAACACAGCATCACCGAGATCATTGTTGAGTGTCAGCGGTTCACTGAGGTCGTAGCAGAAATCGAAGACGTCGAGCAACCTGAGTGAAGGAACGGACCTCAGCAGTGACCGGAATTGATCGGCGCGATAGATGCGCAGCTGATGGTCTGTCGAGAGCCGAATAATCTTTTTCGGTGTCGTGACTTTCAGGCTGAAGCGAACGGTTTCGATTCTTTTGCGGCGACTGAAGTTCAGGACTCGAATCGTCGTCGTCACTCGCGTTGCGCGATGATTAATTGTCCATCGTTCACAGTCTTCCTCGGCGGCATCCGGAGGCAACAGATGAAACCCCAGAAGGTAAATGCCGCCCGGACGAAGTGACTCGGCCACGCACTCGAGGTGCTTTCGAGCAGCCTCTTCGGTCAATAGATGCCGAAACGTATTGACCAGGCAATGCGCGAGATCAACTGATTGCGGGAGAATGAAGCTGGTCATGTCGCCACAGAAGACATCTGCGGTAAGTCGGCGACGCTTGAGCTGTCGTTGAGTCCAGGCGACGCAGGAACTATTCAGATCAAACGCGGTCACGTGGAGCCCGCGCTTGGCTAGTTCGACAACCTGACGTCCACCACCGCAGCCAATCTCAAGTATTCTGGGGCCATCCGCTTTCAGATAATGTGAAGCAGCGGATTCAATGAAGTTGGCTTCATAAAGCGTCTCATCGCTGAAAGCCAGGTCCCAGTAGCCCGGAGCGTCATAGCAGTCCGGTGAAAGATTGCTCATGAACTACTTGCGATCTTCGAAGTCTTCGTATTCGTCTTCGTAGCTGTCTTCCATTGCATCGTCGTCGAAGAGTTGTTCGCCATTGTCTTCGGCATCATCTGTGTCTTCAGCGAACTCGCTTTCGCCTTCTTCAAATTCATCGGCCTCGACGGGCTTTGAAGATTTATTGCCAGGAGCTGCAGCAAACCCTGAGGCTCCTGCGGCCGCAGCAAGTGCCGGATCTGGCATCAGACCCGGGAAGAACATGATTCCAAAGGGAAGGAAGGCCATGGACAGACTGCCCAATGCCGCGAGAACCCAAACAATCCAAAGAACAACCGACACCCTCGCGCCATCGGATAGCATGCCCTGCAGCAATCCAAGCACGAGAAACGCCAGCAGAGCAGCCGCAGGAATAGCTGCGACAAAGGAAACGGCAATAAATTGTTTCTTGTTCATGAACCGGTTCTCGGATCTCAAGCGACGTGATGAATCCAGGGCTGGGCCGGAATCTGAAACGCGACAGCCTCGTTTCGTTGGTTCCAAAGCAAAGAAACACAGCGAACATCGGCGACACAGTCTGGATTTATCGTCATCGTAAGTTCGGAGAATCAGTTGTCGCAATGGCTGACCTCAGACTTTAGCACTTTTACGGTTGAGTACGAGTTCTTGCGATTAACCGGGATTTAATGATTGTCCGGATCATGGACGGCTTGCCGTCGGACCGCGAAGCGGAAACAATGCCCAAACTTCGATGAATGCGGAGTGTTTGGACAACATTTCACGTGTGTTTCGAACGGTATTTTATTGAGTTTCCCGCTGTGAACCGCTGTTGATCTGAGCCATTGGCGGTTAAAACGGGGCCGTCTGTGTTTGTGTGATCTGTCGTGGAGCTTTGCATGTTTCGAATGAGTCTTGTCGCCCTGGTTTTCGCCTGCTGTCTCCTGAGACTTGCCGCCTCGGGATCCGACCCGGTCCCAAACGGTGACTCCGCGGACGCTGCCGATTTCCCTCGACAGATTCAGGAACTGGCCATAGTGAACGACAAATCGCCAGTGGCTTACTGGGGGACTGACCCCGAGAAGTACACAGGCTGGAAATCTCATTCGAATCGGCTGATTCCGGTGTACACGTTTGGCACGAAAGGTGGAGAGCCGGGCGTAGACCTGAACTCATGGTTTGGAGAGGCCAGCCCATACCGGTCCGAGGCCAAAGTCCAGGCTCTCTACGGCTATCTTCCGGAGAGAACCGTTAATCCGGATGCTGTCTGGATGGACCAGACCAATATTTACGACCTTCAGAAGGCCGCGGCAGATTCGGGCAAGAAGTATATCTTCCTTGTCGTTTTCGACGGCATGGATTGGCAGACCACTCAAGCGGCCGCTATCTGGAATCAGAAAAAGGTCAGCTACACCGAAGGTCGTGGCGAGGGGACTCACTTCCAAAGCTACAACGCGGACGGGACGACTCAATTTGGCTTTATGGTAACGAGCGCTCATAATGAAGGCACTGATGTCGACGTCAACTTGCAGGCAGTGAAGAATTCCGGCGGAACAATTCGCGGTGGTTACGATGCTTCGCTTGCGGGCGCAACTCCGTGGTCTGTTCCTGCAGATCCGGGATACCTGATTGCAAAGCCCGCCGATGGAAATCCAAGGCATGACTATACCGATTCTTCATCGTCGGCCAGCAGCATGACGGCAGGGCTGAAGACCTTCAACGGGGGCGTGAACGTGGACGCGACCGGTCAGCCGGTCTCCACGATCGCACATTACCTGCAGGAGAAGGGATGGCGTGTTGGTGCGGTGTCGTCTGTGCCAATCAGTCATGCGACACCTGCTGCAGCCTATGCTCAGAACGTATCTCGTGATGACTATCAGGATCTGACTCGCGATATGCTGGGTCTGCCATCAGTCGTGCATCCGCAACAGGCTCTCCCCGGGCTGGATTTGGTTGTCGGCGGTGGTTTCGGAAACGACGGAGATCCAAAGAAGGGCGGCGAGAGTCAGGGTGACAACTATATTCAGGGAAACATCTATCTGGCAGACAAAGATCTGCAGGCTTCAGATGTCAGGAACGGCGGACGCTACGTTACGGCCGTAAGAACAGCTGGTCAGGATGGAACTGATCTGTTGAAGACTGCGGCGGCTCAGGCCATATCAAGCCAGCATCGTCTGTTGGGATTCTTTGGCGTTGGGAAGTATGCCGGGCATCTCCCTTTTGAAACGGCTGATGGTCGCTACGACCCCGTTCCGGGAGTCAACAAGAAGCCCGAAGAATACTCCGAGCAGGATCTTCTCGAGAACCCGACGCTCGCGGAAATGACCAGCGTCTCTGTGGAAGTTTTGGCCAGTGCCAAGAAGCCGTTCTGGCTTATGGTCGAGTCAGGCGACGTCGACTGGGCTAATCACGATGACAACATTGATAACTCCATCGGCGCTGTCAATTCTGGTGATCGAGCTGTGAAGGCGATCACAGATTGGGTCGAAGCAAACAGCAACTGGGACGAATCACTATTGATCGTAACCGCTGATCATGGTCACATGCTGAATCTTGTGAAGCCCGAGATGCTGATGCAGGGAGCAGTCGCTGCCGAATGATTTATTTGCTTCTTCGCAACGTGAGCCGTGTTCTAATTGAGCGAGTGGCGCAGACGCTGATGACGACGCTGGGGCTGCTACTGGCGGTTGTGATGTCGGCTGGTGCTGCGAATGCTCAGGCTGTCAACAGCCCCGGGCAGGCGGACTCCGACAAGTGGTATCTCGGCTACAATGGCTTTCGCATGCTGCTTGAGGAGCGAAGTCTGACCGTGAGGACCGACATGTCGGCCACACTGCGGCGTCCTAAAGAATCCGTCATTGTCATGTTCGGCGATGTGACTCGCGTTTCACTGGCCGAATGGCGCAACTTGCGAGCTTATGTGGCTCAGGGCGGAAGTCTTCTTGTTGCTTCGGAACTCGGATTCAGATTGCCGGGCGTGAATTCGTTCTCGCTCGGCCCTGTAAGTTCGCTCGACAAAGACAGCCAGTATCAGGGTTTTGATGACTGTATTGTGCTGTCCGATTTGAATCAGTCGCATCCGCTATCGAAGGGTCTGCGGCGAATCATTGTGAACAAGACCGGGTGGATGTCGACTTCGGAAGACTCATCGTTGCAGTGGGAAATCATTGCCGCGTTAGCTGACGATGTCTCGCCCGGGGCTGCTCGTCAACGTCCAGTGATTATGGCCGGGCTTGATGCGGCTCCGGGAACCGGAGTCATGATTCTGTCGGCCGATCAAAGCCTGTTCTCAGACGGTATGTTGTGGCATGGTGATAATTCTCTGTTCGCAATTCAGGTTTCAGATCTGTTGTGTCGAGGCAATCGGAAGTGGCTGACCGTATATGACAACGGCCAGACACTTCCCAGTTACATGGCCAAACTGGCTCCTCCACCAACACCGCCACAGATTCCGCCGAATATTCCACCACAGATTCCTCCGGACATTGACCCGCCGGAACCGGATCTCGCCACCATGCTGCGGATGGCGAATGAGGTATTGGATGAGGTTCAGGGCTCCAACATTCTGAACGAAACGCTCAAGGAACGACCACGAAATATGCGGCCCATTGCCTGGGCTCGCACTATTCTGCTGCTCCTCTTTATTCTTTTTCTGCTGTTTCTGGTTTGGCGACTTGTGCAGAACCGCTGGCATTTGGTCCCCAATCGGCATGCGAGATTTATGCAGTCGATGTATGGAGTGAACTCATCTCGCCAATTGGAGACTTCTGAATTCGGCGCGGCTGTGGAGATTCTGGCTCGCGATTTATGTCGGGAACTGACTGGATCACAGGTGGAGTCCGATTGGCTCAAGCTTCTGGCTTCGAATCAGAATTTGCCCTCTGCGACATTCTCAAGAGGCCAGAAGAAGGCTTTGAAGGAAGTCGTTGGCATTGCCACGCGAGGTTGTCGAGTGCATCTTTCACGGCGAAAGTTTGAGTCCCTTGGACGCAGCATCGAACTGGTGCGAACCGGATGGCGGAGTGCAGCACTGGTGGCGGGTTAAATGCGACTCCGGAGCGTTGTCTTTTGACAGAATCCAGTCCCAGTGTCTACGGACCACTGTCTGCATTGACAGGGATCGTAATGATCAAGCCCGCGACACGATCACGAGTGCTCTTGCGATCGGGCATATGGCATTTGAGGCAATGACCGCTGAGAGTAATCGGGGCGGCTCTTCGATAGAGGCCGTCAGCGATGATCTCATGAGAGCGTTCGCCCGCCTTCAGTTTCTCTGCCGCCTGCCGTTCAAATTCGTCCGTCGGTTTATGGTCAGAATTCATCGCCAGTCCTTCAACCGCCAACCAGCGAAGTATGACGTGTTGCTCGGTCTCGACGTCCTTGAAGACTTCTCCAAGTATCGCAGCCGGGATTGGCAATGCTTCATCCTCGCGATAGTACCGATCGTGAATTACGCGTAGCGATGAATGTAAAGTCGAATGCAGGATCTCCGCCTGTCGCCGCGCCTGGCTGACAGTTGTTGCCGCGGCCTGTGTCGCCGCCAGCTCTGCAGCTGCAGTCCCTGATGAGTTCTTGTTCGCAACCTTTTCGTCGGCGGGAACAACTCCCTGAATTGCTACACAGGAGAACAACGCCACAAAGATTGCTGACAGAGATACAGAACGAAGCAGTTCGGTCATGGCAATCTTTCTTCTGGAGAACAAATCAGTCAGGAGCCGGCTATTGAGCGTTCGGCTCCGTCGCCACCGGGATGCTGATCACCAGTGCCGCAAACTTGCGATTCTTTGCAGGTTGACTAAAGACACCCGCATGACAACTGATGCAGCCGCCTGTCATCGGAATCGCGGTGGCTCGACGGTAATAGCCGTCTTCTGTTGTTTCAACGTCCGACTCGCCCGTCGCAATCTCTTTTGCGGCTCGCTTCTCGAACTCCGTCGATGGTTCGTGATTAATGCTCATGGCCTTGAGATTTACCGAAATCCAGTTGGCTTTAGACCCGGTCTCCTTTTCAATCTCCGAAAACACGTCTTCCATCGCGCGAGCTGGCACGATGGACCGATCCACGTGAAAATAGCGATCGTGCATGACACCCAGTGTCGTCGAATAAATGCTGTGCATCAGCTTCGCTCGATCACGGGCAACACTGACAGGAACACGGGCAACCTTCTCTTCAGTGGCGACAGCACTCGATCCCGATTCGGCAGGTTCCGTTTTTGTAGCAGCTTCGACCGGCTGAACAGAATCGTTCGGCTCATCGAAACCAGAAGCCGACAGAATTCCCGTCATCCAAAGCAGCCCTGTGCAGCCCGACAGGAGCAACGCGTTGCGAGCGATCATCTTTCTCATGAGCAGACTCCCGTGTTCAAATTTTTATCGAACTATCACCTGTTGCAAAGCGGCACCATCTTGCTGTCGGATCGCAGGACTTCACCGATCGTTACTCGAGCAAACGCCTGCTCTGTCGCGGCGTAGGCCTGATCCAGTTCCTGATGCAAAGGACACAACTGAGTGTGCGACGGCAGGCCCAGAGGACAGTGACGAATTCGCTCCAGCGGCGCCACCGCATTGACCACATCCAGAATCGTGACGGCATCAGGATCCAGACTCAGCGAATAACCGCCGCCCGGTCCTGATCGCGACTGCACGAGATTGGCACGCACGAGATCCTGCAGTACCTTGTGCAGGTAGCGGCGAGGAACCTTGGTGCGTTCACAAAGTGTTTCTGCTGATTCGGATTGCCCCGGTTCAGAACCCAGGCAGGCAATAGTTCGTAACGCGTATTCTGCAGTTTTCGAAAGCATTTCAGTTCCTCTGTATGACAATCCACAATACTACACGTCAATGTGAAGTATTGCAGGGCGCATTCGAGGACTGACGCAGGATTCTCGTATTTGCGTACGAATGCCCTCACTTTGAGGAGAAAACATCGCGAACACGATGGGATAGAAACGAAAGAAGCCCGCGGTGATGACCGGGGCTTCTCGTGATTCAACCGAACAAAGTTCGAGTGATGATTAGTAGCGGTAGTGAGCTGGCTTGTATGGCCCGCTGGCGGCAACTCCAATGTACTCGGCCTGAGCCGGTGTCAGAGTTTCCAGCTTCGCACCCAGCTTGCCAAGGTGCAGTCGTGCCACTTCTTCGTCCAGTTCTTTTGGCAGCATGTGAACGCCGATCGAGAACTTTTCTGATTCAGTCCAAAGGGCCAGCTGGGCCATGACCTGATTTGTGAAGCTGTTGCTCATCACGAATGATGGATGTCCAGTCGCACAACCCAGATTCACAAGGCGTCCCTCAGCCAGAACGATCAGCGCCTTGCCATTTGGGTACACGTACTTGTCTACAGGACCGCC
>CANHVD010000086.1 GCA_947463775.1 Planctomycetaceae bacterium
CGCAATCATGACGAGACCTCCCACTTCCGGTCTTGGCAGAAGTGCGGGCGTCACTGGCTTGGGCGCGATCACGAACCAGCGACGATCTTTCATCAGAATCTGAGCACGCAGGACGCGAGCGAACTCCGGCGTCACTCCGCCCTCGCGACTGCCAAAGATCGTGTCGCCAATCGTTCTGGCTGTCGTCTCAAAGTTTGCCGTCGCCGCGGTCATGGCATCCTGAACTTCAGCGCTGGCCCAGTACTCACGCATCGTGGTTCGGAGCGTTTGATTATTGATCACGGATTCCTGCACGATGGCCCAGACGATCGATTGCAGCTCCTTGTCGGTCGCAACCTTCTTCAGATTCTCTCGAATCACCGAGCGGACTTTTTCATTGCGACTGATTCGCCCCAGGATTCGCTCGGTCACCTCCACGAACTCGTTCGAACGTGATTCCAGCGCGGGGGTGACTTCTTCTTTCATGAAGCGATCAAACTCCAGCTTCACAGCGTTCTTCTCCGGCAATGGAGACACGTCGTAAAGATATCGCCACGTAAATGAGAACAGGGAGACTCGATTCCACAGGTCTTTCCCCAGTTCGGTGGCTAGGGGGCGAACTTCTTCCTGAACGATCGGCAGAATTTCAGTACGAACCAGCGGAACAATCTGATTGCGAATAATCTCGACCTGATAGCGATCAGCCAGCTTTCCAAAATCGCCTCGATGAGCATTCAGGACCGTCGGCAATTCTGCCTCGATCGCCTCTACACATTTCCCGATGCCGGTCTCAACAATCGGCTGCAGTTTCAGCATCACCTGTTCGCGGTGTTGCTCCCAGTCCCTGGCAATGATTTCGGCAATCTGCTGCTGCCGTTCCGAAGTGATGAGTGTGGTGGCAACCCAGTCCAAAGCCGTCGGTGTCGTGTGATACTCCAGCTGGTAACCAAGCGGAAATGCCTTGTCGACAGCTGAGTCATAAAGAACGACTGTCGCCTTCTGAGTATATGCCTCGATATGAGGCAAAGCCGGCTTACTTGAATCTGCAGGAGGCGGGGCAAAGTTGTTGCGAACGCGCCCAACCTGGCGATAGCGTCCATCCTCAGTTTTCAGGAAAATGGGATCGCCGGAAGCCAGCAGGAGATAAGACGCGGACACTGCGGAATATTCCTGCGGAGCTCCGGCCAGCCAGCCTGCAATCCCCGCGACGGTCTCTGACGCCCCGCGACCACTAGCCGCGAACTGGCTGAGGACAGCCAAAACGCCGCCAATAGTCAGGGCCAGCCAAGTTGTTGTGCCCAATATGAATTTTCGAGTCTGCATGGGGGAGAATTCGGTGTTGCGGCCAATTGCCTGGCTGGATTTTCGGAAACTGTCTCAGACTCCTGCATCCGCAGCAACGCCCTTGCTCATTGCATTCGTAGAGGTGGCAAATCTCAATGGCGAGCCCTGCTTGTACGGACTCTAACCTGCTTCGAACCTCGATCTTCACGAAAAAACTGCCGGAACTGCTCAACGAGAAGGCTTTCCCCAGCTTCGCAGGTTTATTAGACTTCTCAGCGACTGGCAGCTTACCGAATCCCCGTGAGGTGCCATTCGTTCAGATTATCAGACAATATTGTATTGTTGACCATCTGAACGTTCATCGGAGTGGGTCAGAAGCGCTTCGCTTCTGAAGGAGTCATTTGTCGCCCTGGGAAACCACGGCACCAAATCGTATGTCGGAAGGGACTCTGAACGATGGCGTTTGAGCCACAACGATTTATTCATGCTGCTAATGTTCGCCTGGATGTTCCCGTCAGCGTGCAAACGACGGAGAAGCTGACTGACGAACTTCGCTTTGCATTCGAAGACGCGACGCTGTACGCCTTTGATGAAGTCATCGAAGTGTGCATTAAACGTGACGTGGATTTCCTGCTTCTGTCGGGCAACATCTTTATTGAGGCCGATCGCAGTCTCCGTGCCAGACTAAGACTGCTGAAGGGCTTTCATCGGCTCGACGAACAGAACATTCATGTCTTCGTACTGCCGGGCGATGCCGATCCGCCGGAAGCCTGGCGAGCCATTCCCGAATTGCCAGAGAATGTCACCGTCTGCTACAGCTCAAGTCCCGAGCCGATGGAGCTGTATGTAAAAGATCAGCTTGCGACGACAGTTTCCGCCTCCATGTGGTTTGGCGAAGTTGACGATTTCGGGATTCGCGTGATTGCTCGCGGTGGTGGCGGAGTTCAACCGTTTCGCATCGGTGTCGTCAGCAAAGCCAAGTTTGAAGAAGCCCGCCGGATGGCCTCAATGGCGGCCTCGGCCTCCGACGAAGCTCTCGCTTCCACCATGCAGAATGTCGTGTCCGGAGAACGGATCGATGCTCCCGGTTCAAATTTGGACGCAGGCGACAACGACGAATCGACTCGCGTGTGGCGTTCGATCGACGCAGAGAACGGCGACAAGCCGCGCCGCATTGCCGACAGCCGTCGCCGTCAGGTCCAGCGATCGCTGGACAGTCTCGAATCCGGCCCGACGGATGAGCATCCGTCGCTGGATCCTGATTTCATCAAATACACGGACGAAATGCTGCGTGAAGGCCAACTGAATTACCTTGCACTGACCGGCGAGATGGCTCGTACCACACTGTGGCGCGAAGATGGAGTTGTGCATTGCCCGGGGACAACTCAGGCTCGCAGTCAACTCGAAGGAGCCGGCGGAGCTTGTTCGCTGGTTGAGATCGATGCGAATGGCGAAGTTCGTATCACGTCGGTCGACACCAGTTGCGTCGACTGGAAGACGATTGAAGTTAACGTGCGTCCGAATACGACATTGTCGGCCATGCTGCAGCAGATGAAAACCTGCCTGATGGAACTCAAGCCCAGTGCGGCCGACCGCATCTGGTCCGTCAACTGGGTTCTGCGAGGCGTTCTTCCGGCCTTGCAGGAACTGACTCGCAACGACCTTGATGTCGCAGCCGCAGTCGAATTGGATGAGCTGCGTCATGCTGGACGAACGATTCGGCTGCTGCACGATATTCGCACTCTTCCAAACGGCTGGCCCGTGGGAGATCCACCAACAAGCCTCGCGGATCAGTTTCAGACTTTCGTAACTCGATCGAAGCAGCTTTCAGATGAAGCGCTCCAATCTCTGATCGACGGTGATGAAGACCTGTCGGCAGGCTGGAAGCAGCGTTTGACGTCGCTGATGCCATCGGTCGATCCGGAACAGATTCTCGCCCGCATGCGGACTGATGGTGCGTCATGGTTTGCACCGGACTTCGGGATTGACGGCGTGTTTGCCGAGGGTGATCCGGACGATTCGTTTCTGGATGAGCCAGCAGCGGAAGATGCAGACGAAGAAATCATCGACCTGACGGACGCGGAATCTCCTGAAGATGAGGACTCCGATGACTAATCAGGATAAGAATATTACTGGACGCGATGCAGTCTTGCAGAGGACTTCGGCATGAGGCTGACGGAAATCGATATCGACCGTTTTCGAATCTGGCGAAGCCTGCTGCTGCGTCTGGATCCGAAGGGCCTGAACGTTATCTACGGTCCGAACGAAGCCGGCAAGACAACGCTGATGCGATTTATTCGCTCAACGCTGTACGGTTACGAGCCGTTATCAACGGAGCCTGCGTGGCACCGCCCCGACGCCGAACAGCCCTGGCGTGGTGCGTTACGATGTGAACACGGCGGTCGAACCTGGCGAATTCATCGGCGAGCGGAGTTCGAAGGACGCGGCAAGCTTCGTCTATCCGGCGGCCCGGAAGGGATCGACAAAGAACAAGCCGTTTCCAATTTGTTGTCCGGAACCAGCGAAGAAGTTTACACCGACATCTTTGCGGTCGGCGTGCGCGAACTGCAACAGTTGGCGACGCTCGGCACGAATCAGGTGGCCGAGTATATCTACGGACTTTCTCTGGGACATCAGGGTCGGCAGATTCTGGATGCTCTTGGGGATGTGCGCGAACGTCGTGCCTTGATGTTCGGAGAGGACAATCGTTCAGGCAAGATTCCGCAACTGTTCGATCGCTATGCCAAACTCTCCGCCGGACGGAAGAACACCGGTGTTGCGCGAGATAAGCACGCCAAGCTGACGCGCCGCCGTCGTGAACTGACAACAGAGATTGATGAGCTGCAGCAGCGCGAAGATGCAATCCGCAACGAACTCCGCGGCCTGCGATTTCTGCAGACCTGCCATAAGCCATGGAAACGCATTCGTGAGTTGCAGGAAGAGCTGGCGAAGCTGCCAGTCATCCCAACGAATCCGACCGAAGCTTTGAAACAATTTGCGACGGCTGAGAAAGACTTCCAGGAAGCCAGCAGCCGACGCGACAAGCTGAACGAACAGTCGGCTCAGTTTCGAGGTCAGGCTGAACGCATCCAGATGGATCAGCAGTTCGACAAGGAACGCTATGCGATCCAGAGTCTGGTCGATCAGGCTGATTGGCTGCGACAGATTGAAGAACAGATTCGCACGGCTGAAGATCGTTCGTCTGAACTCCGGCGAGAACTCAATCATCAGCTCACACAGATGGGCCCCGGCTGGAGCATTGACCGCCTGAATGCCGTCGACACTTCTCCTGCCGCCCACAACAAATTACTGGAAGCCGCGAGGAAGTATCATGATGCTTTGCAGCGACGCGGAAAACTGCGTCGCTGGAATCGCAGCATGACCAAACGCAGCCAGAAGGAACTGGTCGAGCTGAATGCGCAACTGGATGAAGTCGGCATCCCGGTCAATGAAGCCATCGAGATGGAGCAGGCGCGGCTGAAGGAACTTGAAAATCTTGGCCGCCTGCGACTCCAGGAAGAACAACTCGCGCTGAAAATCCAGACCGTACGACGCGTGATCGATCGCGTTGACCTGAACGAATCCATTCCCGAGTGGGTCGATAAGACGATCACGACGATGGGCTGGATCGGGGCCGCGTTGTGTGTCTTCGGAATGGCGACGTTTTCTTTGGGTGGAGAAGCCCAGCGTTCACTGGGCGGAGCACTGGCCGCTGCAGCGTTCGGTTTTGCCGGCATCATGTGGTGGGGCGTGCGTAACGGCCTGCGAAACAACTTTGACGCGACTGTGGGTGTGAAGCTCGACGACATCGCTGACGAAGCGCGTCAGGCCGATCGCCAGCTCAGATTGCTGCAGGATCGCATCCAGAGAATGGCGATTGCTGATCGTTACGGTAAGAATCGTTCAGAGAATGCGGATAACTGGAAATCATCAACGGCCGAGATGGTCGATCGCATCGGCGACTGCTCACAACGCATTGCCGAGCTGGAAGTATTGCAGAAAAAACAGATGCGAGCTGCCGCACGGCGGATGCGTCTGAAGATGCTGCGAGATCGCTTCCGGGGTGCTCAGCAGGATTTGAACGTCCAGCGTCAGGAATGGTGTCGCTTGCTGACTCAGGTTGGCATGGATGAGACTATTCACGTCGAACAAGCCTTCGACTGGTGGCGCAAGATTCAGGATGTGCGTGAGTTGCTGACTCAATGGCGAAACTCCGCTCCGGAAGTTGAAGGCCTGCGTCGCATGTTTGAAGCGATGCGGTTGCGAGTGGAACAGTTGGGTGGCCGACTGCCAAACGCCAAGAAGATGAACTTCGTGCGTCCGCTGGAGGTTCTCACCGCGTGGCAGTTGCAGTTGAAATCACATGAACGCGATCGGTCGGAGAAGGAACGCCTTGTCACTGACGCCGACACTCGTCAGCGAGATGGAATTCATGCCCAGCATCAGATGGAAGCCGCTGAGCTGCGCCGCAGCGCGATTCTGGCTCGATCCGGTGTGGGATCTCGCGAAGAGTTGGTTCGTCAGCAGGAAGTTGAAACTCGTCGCGTACAGCTTGAGAATCAACTCAAGAAAGCCAACGATGAACTGAGTGACGCTGCGTCAGCTGAGACTGAACTGGCGATCGTGGAAGACGATCTGTTCCGCTTCGATCCTCCCCGTGCGAAAGAAACCATCCAAATTCGCACGGCGGAACTGACAGAAGTCGAGCAGAAGTTGAATCGAAATCATGAAGAACTCGGCAGCCTGAAGCAGGAAATTCGGCTTCTGGAGTCTGGCCGGGATTCGCACGAAGAATTCTTCCGCAAGTCGCAGTTGGCGTCAGAAATCTACCGCGCGAGTGAGGAATGGTTCTCGCTGCAGATTGAGCACGAAGCCGTGATTCAGATCCGTCGGCGATTCGAGCAGGAGAATATCTCAGGCACGCTGATTACCGCGTCGCAATACATGCACCGCATGACATCCGGACGGTATCACCGCATCTGGGCTCCGCTTGGTGAAGACTACCTGTGTATTGATGATGAGTATGGTCAGACGTTTCGTGTCGAACAGCTCAGCGGGGGAACTCGTGAGCAATTGTTCCTCTCAATCCGTTTTGCTCTGGTAAGAGAATTCGCGCGACGCGGCGTTGAGCTGCCGCTGGTGATGGACGACCTGTTTGTCAACTTCGACCAGGAACGAACCGAAGCCGCCGCCGATTGTCTCCTGGATGTTGCGAAGGATGGTCAGCAAGTTCTGTTCTTTACCTGCCACGAGCACATTGCACATCTGTTTCAGAAGAAGAATGTCGAGCCGCTCTGGCTGCCGGGGCACAAAGTGGCCTTTGACACCATGAAGCCAGACATCGAAGATCATTCTCAATCATCGTCCGGCGAAGCCGACACGAACAGTGCCGACTTCGTTGCGAACTCAGATGAACTGCTGGACGAACGCTTTGAAACATCCGCCGACGGTGATCCTGCCAGCGCGATCTAAAGGGACAACGCCATGTTGCCCCCTCTCCCTCAATTTTTTGCGGAGAGAGAGCGTGCCGTTAGGTGGCAGGATGGACGCAAAAAATTGGGAGACAGGGCTGGAGTGGGGGGCCTGTTTTGAGCCACTGCCACTCGCGAAAGCCCCTCATTCGGCCTAACGGCCACCTTCTCCCCGAGGGGGAGAAGGGCCACTGTTTCACTCGGCAACGTCTGGTCAGGAAACTCCTTTGGAGAACCTGAGCCGTCAAACATGGCGATGTCCAGCTAAGTACCAGCAAAACCTAACGCTGAGTGACTGCGTCCCGGGATGCAGTCGCGGCTGATATTCCATGTGGGGCCCTGTCACCACAACGGCGGCCCCCGTATGCGTGTTACTCAGGATGGCGGCCGAGATTGTTCTGATACACGGCATGCCTACAGGTGGCGGCAAGTCGCGAATAGCTGTCCGGCAGGCTCGTGCCTACCCACAAAAATCCGCGACCGCCCCGAGTTCCCGTCGACCGCCCCGATTACAAATTGCGTTCCTGGTCGGCCTTATTCAAAGCCTTCAGGTAGGCATGAGCGGCCGCTTCAATGATGTCTGTGCTGATGCTTTTGCCATGGTACTGGCGACCGTTCACATTGATTTTGACGCGAACTTCACCCTGAGCATCCTGACCTTCAGAAACGCTGCGGACGTCAAATTCTTCCAGCCGAGCTGGGAGTTCAACGATGCGTTCCATGGCTTTGAAGACGGCATCAATCGGGCCGTCGCCAATTGCCGCATCGCAACGAACCGGAAAGCCTTCGCACTGCAGTTCCAATGTGGCGGTCGGAATTGCAGACGATCCCGCCGAGGTATGGAAGCTGACCAATCGCCAGCGATCCGCGGCATCAGACAGACGATTCTCGATCAAGGCAACAATGTCAGAGTCGTAAACTTCCTTCTTCTTGTCAGCAAGAGCAATAAAGTCTTCGAACGCTTTCTGCAGTGCCTGATCGTCGAGGTTGAATCCTAACTGGATAACCCGATCCCGAAACGCATGGCGTCCACTATGTTTGCCGAGTACCAGATTCTGGCCGACATAACCGACATCTTCCGGTCGCATAATTTCGTAAGTGGATCGCTCCTGCAGCATCCCATGCTGATGAATACCTGCTTCGTGAGCAAACGCGTTCTGACCCACGATCGCCTTGTTCCGCTGCACTTTCATGCCGGTGATCGTCGAGACCAGATGACTGGTCGAATACAGCCGCTGAGTATTGATCTTCGTATGGACTCCGTAGTAATCCGCTCGAGTGCGAATTGCCATCACGATCTCTTCCAATGCTGCGTTGCCAGCTCGTTCACCCAATCCGTTGATTGTGCATTCGATCTGTCGAGCCCCCGCTTCCATCGCGGAGAGACTATTGGCAACCGCCAATCCCAGGTCATCATGACAATGCGCGCTGATGATGGCTTTGTTGATGTTGGGCACGTTCTTCTTCAGATGCGAAATCACTTTGAAGTAGTGATTCGGTGTCGCATAGCCGACGGTGTCCGGGATGTTGACGGTCGTGGCTCCGGCGTCGATTGTCTTCTCAACAACTTCGCACAGAAAATCGAGTTCCGTGCGAGCCGCATCTTCGGGTGAAAATTCAATATCGTCGCAGAACTCTTTGGCCAGCTTCACCGAGCTGATTGCTCGCTCAATGATTTGTGCCTTGTCCATCTTGAGTTTGAACTCACGATGAATCGCACTCGTGGCGAGAAACACATGGATGCGGCGCTTCTCTGCCGAAACCAGTGCGGCCTTGGCCTTCGCGATATCGTCTTCACGACTGCGAGCCAGTGCACAGATCGTGGTCCGATCACCGAACCTTGCGGCAATCTGAGAGACGGCTTCAAAGTCGCCCGGAGAGGCAATCGGGAAGCCGGCTTCAATCACGTCGACACCCAGCTCTACCAGGGCTCGTGCAACTTCCAGCTTCTCCCGAGTATTCATGCTGCAGCCGGGAGACTGTTCGCCATCGCGAAGAGTGGTGTCGAAGATGATGATCTGGTCGCCGGTCATGGGGCTTTCTCCGTGCGGAGGTCGTCAAAGGGAACAAAGCAGGAGTTTTGGTCTGAGCATTCAAACCGTCAACTCATGCCAACAAAAAAACCCTGAGGAAGTCCTCAGGGTTCGTAAAGTCTATCAGACTGCATGCGTACCTGAGGCGGGCTTCACGATGGAAGCAGTAGAAGGCCCAGGGTTAGCAGCAGGTTATTCATGATTTCAATGATCGGCAAAGTGCCGTCTTTTCTAAATGATTCTCGTCAGTTCTTTGAGGCCTTCCGCAGGAGTATTCGTTTGCCGAATCTCCCCACGCAACAGCCTCTCCAACCGATCGAGACAAGTTTTCTCGCACGCAGGTTACCGCGATCCACGGCAATCGTCAACAACTTTCGTGGATTCCTTGCGATCGGCCAGGTTGTATGCCAGTATGAACACCCCCACCGGAAACTGGCGAGCGAGCAGACACCACACTACATATTGCCGCGAAGGACTAGATCTTGCCACCATCGCAGGAAAACTCACACGAGCGAATCCCGGTCGAGCACAATCCTTACGAGGCCTTTGATGCGGCCGGTAGCTTTCCGGTCGACTCCAGTACCGTGGCCAGCCGCACGCGATTCAAAGTCCTGGGAGTGCTCTGCCTGCTTTCGGGGATTCTTTATCTTGATCGCATCTGCATTTCCGCAGCCGTGGATTCGATCAAAACAGATCTCAGCATCACCAACACCGAAGCCAGCTATTTTCTGATGGCATTTCAGCTGGCTTATGGCTTGTTTGAAATCCCCACAGGCCGCTGGGGCGACCGACTCGGCGCACGCCGCGTGCTGACGCGCATCTCTGTGTGGTGGTCTGCTTTCACAGCCATCACCGGAGCTTGTACCGGTCTCTGGATGATGGTCGTCGTTCGATTTCTCTTCGGAGCCGGAGAAGCCGGTGCGTTTCCGAATGTCGCTCGAGTCATGGCGAGATGGTTTCCGGATCATGAACGAGGTCGAGCGCAGGGAGTGCTGTTGGCCGCTTCACAGATCGGAGGAGCTCTGGCTCCGTTTCTGGCGGCTGTCTTAATCCAATGGATCGGCTGGCGTTGGACGTTCGTGGCGTTCGGTTCGATTGGCGGAGTTTGGGCCGCAGGATTTTATTCGTGGTTTCGCGATGACCCGGCTGAGCATCAATCTGCGAACGCGGCCGAGGTCGCTCATATTGGTCGCGGCGCATCGGCCGGCAGTGTGCACTCCGCGATTCCCTGGAACCTGGTGTCTGTGAATCCCAGCATCTGGTTTCTTAGTTTGATCATGGCCTGTGCGTCGTTCAACAGCTACATCTACTTCAACTGGTTTCCCAGTTATCTGAAGGAAGGTCGAGGCATCGGTGCCACAGAAGCGGGGGCGATGTCGTCCGTGGTTCTGGCTTGTTCCGCCGCAGGAACTTTGTGCGGAGGTTATCTGCTGGATCTATTCGTGACAGGTAAAGGAGTTGGCAGAAAACGCATTCATGGCGGAGTGAGTTTCTTTCTGTCTTCCGTGTTATTGGGCTGCGGCCTGATGTCTTCCAACGCCTGGATGGCCGTGCTCTTTACCGGTGCTTCCTGTTTCGCAACTCAGGCGACTCAGTCGTTGTGGTGGTCCAATGCGATTGGCATCAGCGGAAAACACGTGGGTGCATTGTTCGGTCTGATGAATTCCGTCGGCGTCTTCGGAGCCATGAGCTCCACGTATCTCGTTGGAGCCATTGCCGACTCGTTGGGCAGTCAGGGCTACACCGGCCGCGATCAATGGGATCCCATTTTCTATATCAACATGGGCGTTCTCTGCACTGCCGGCCTACTGTGGTCGACGTTCATCTACAAAAATGTTGAGCCCGCAGAGCTGTAGCCGGATTCGTGAGAATTCGGAGACGCTCCTGAACTCTCACGAGTTCAGCTACAGTCTTGTCAGGAGTCGTCAATTCTTAAAACAGTAAGAGCCGCCTATGTCAATCATCGATGTGCACAGCCATTTCTGGCAGTTTCCGGAACACTTCAACGACGACTTCCGCCAGCAGGGCAAGCGTGCGAAAGCCGGCGTAGAGCTCGACCTGACCGTCACGTTTGAAGACTATCAACGCACTTCAGTTCCGGATGTTCGCACGATTGTTTTCGGCGGCAAGTCGAAACTCAGCGGACTCTGGGTCGATGATCGATCGATCAGAGATTACGTCGCTCAGCATCCGGATCAGTTGCTGGGATTTATGTCACTCGATCCAACTCAGGACGGCTGGGAACGCGAACTGCGCGAAGGACATCTGGAACTTGGGCTGAGAGGAATCAAGCTCATGCCGATGTACGCTGGCTTTCGTCCGGATGAAGAACGAATCGCGCCGCTGTGGGAGTATGCTCAGAAACATCAACTGCCGGTACTGCTTCACACCGGGACCACGTTCATCTCGCAGGCTCCGCTGGAATGTACTCTGCCTCGCCATCTTGATCCGGTGGCTACTCGCTATCCCGAGGTGCGGATGATTCTCGCACATTTGGGACATCCCTATGAGGGTGAATGTGTTGCGGTGATCCGAAAACATCAGCATGTTTACGCGGACCTTTCAGCACTGCATTATCGACCGTTTCAGCTTTATCACAGTCTGATGCTGGTTCAGGAATACGGAGTCTGGGACAAGGTTCTGTTCGGCACCGACTACCCGTTTACAACCGTGTCCGCCACGATTGATGGGCTTCGCAATCTGAACAACATGTTGGCGGGGACAGCTCTACCAAGACTGAATGAAGCCGCCATTGAACGGCTGATTTATCGCGACAGCCTGCCGCTGCTGGGACTGAGCTGAACCGAGCAGAATGCAGAAATCCCGTCGACGGAGCGACGGGTGTACGGTACGCCCGTCGCTCCGCCGACGGGAGTTAAGGATTCTATTGCGAGCGATAAGGGAAGGGCCAGGTAGTCTACTGCGATGAGATCTTCTCATCGAAATGCCACGTACACATAATCGTGGGAGCGTGCCCGGCGAACTGCCAATAATCGCCATCGCTCGACTTCTTCCGCTCCAGAAACGATCTCTGCGACGGCGGAAGGTTTTCCTTCAGCAGCATAAACAGATCCGTCGTCACATCGCGATTGTCGACGTAGTAACTATGCCCCATCAGGCTTTGATCAATCCGGCTGCAATCGATCGTTTCGATGCCGTCAACGACCAACGGAATGACGGCATCACCGGCCCGCTTCTCCGCATGAATCCCCTTGGACACGATGAGCGCTGAATCACTCGCGTTGACATACAAGGTCACTCGATCGCTTTGAGCCACAACTCCCGGAGCCCATTGAATAAAATCGGAGCGCCCGACGTCAGGAGCGCACAGGACGACGTGTGAGAATCGCTTCTGATCGACGGGCTCAGGCAGCGTATTCAGGCTTTCCATCACGATGCGATTGCCCATACTGTGCACGAGAATATGAATTCGTGTTTCCTTCGGAACGCCGTCGCGGAGTGTGGAAAGGAACTGAGTGAAAGGTTCCACTGAGGCTTTATTGATGGGCTCGTCGTCACTGTATTTGAGTGCTCCACCCTGCGTTGGCCAGCAATACGTCACGATCGCTCCATTGAATGGAATCTTCAGAGCCAGTTCTGCTGTGCGAGTCACCGCGGAGTCAAACGATACGTTGAAGCCATGAACAAAAACCAGCAGGTCCTTCTGCCGTGAACGGTCAATCTGATCACTGACACCATTCAGGAATGAAGACTCATCAAGCGAGCGCGCAAGCATCGAACTGACGCCCTTTGCTGATGAATCTGTCGAAGACGTCGTTTCCGTGGTTGACATGGAGACTGCAGTCGAATCCAACAAAGTTGACTTCCGATGAGCCTCCTCCTGTTCCATTTTCAGGCCCACGTCGTTTCGAGGCAGAGTCACCTCGCAACGGCCGTAGTGTACTTCTTCCAGTACTCGATTGGCCGCTGTGGGATCTTCGGGAGACTCGAAGACGGCTCGATTTGTCGCCACAAAAACATCCCAGACGCTTTTGTCATGTTGCCATGCGGTCACGGCGACCGGTTCAGCCAGTGTGTCGACATAGCGATCCATCCCGTCCAGTCCAAACCGAAACGGCTTCCCACTGCGCAGCTCTGCCTCTTCCGCGCTGTCGTACATGATCACCAGAGGCTGCCGGGTGAGAACTGGGACGTTGGGGGCTCGACATCCGGGCAATAGTCCGCACAGCAGAAGTGACAACGCCACACCAGCCCTCACCGCAATTACTGGTTGTGTTTGCGTCAATCGCATGCCGGCATCCTGACGCAATGAAGAGAGATTACGATGGGCCTTACGCTGAATCCTGATCCACAGTTTACGACGGCAACTGAGAAATAACGAAGAGCAATTCTCAGCAGATTGTCAGCAGTATTTGCCGAACATCTCGCCACTCAATATCGAGGATTGTTTCAGGCTGCGTAAAAAGCAGGAGACGATCATACCTGCAGATTCTGGTGCCCGTGCTTCATTCGAGGATGGGCGTTGCGGAGAAGGAGATCGAAGCGAAACTCACCGAGATCGACCTGCGTGATGGTCAATTGGATGGAAAAGTTCGTCCCTCGCTGCTGTCTTGCTCGAAGTGTCAGCGAACAAACGCAGCCAATCGGCAACGATGTTTGTATTGCGGAGACGCGGTGACGACGAATGCGTTTCTGTTTTAATGTAGCCATCTCGCTCCGCTGTTTAGGCCGGGGACATGGGTAACAGTCGTTCGGGAACATGGGTAACAGGTTCAGAGGGGACGAAATGAGACGTAAACAGGGTAAGGACCGGGCAAGGCTGCCGGAGAGAGCGTAAGGAGCGCAGCGA
>CANHVD010000087.1 GCA_947463775.1 Planctomycetaceae bacterium
CGGGCGATGTCGTCCCGGCGATGTTTCTGACCGGCACTGAACCCGAATGGACCGAAGAATCGGTACCTCGACAGATGCTGGCTAATTGGGTCACATCGAAAGACAATCCGTGGTTTGCAAAGATGGCAGCGAATCGACTTTGGGCTCAGTTTCTGGGTCAGGGAATTGTCCAGCCGGTCGATGACTTTTCGGATAATAACCCGCCGTCTCATCCGGAGGTGCTCGACTTGCTGGCCGAACAGTTTGCGGCTCATAACTTTGACCTGAAGTTTCTGGTTCGCACAATCACAGCGACTCGCGTTTATCAAACAACCAGTCGCCAGACTCATACCAGCCAGGCTGATCCCAATCAGTTTGCTCGCATGGCACTGCGCGGCCTGACGCCCGAGCAGTTCTTTGACAGTCTGGCCGAAGCCACCGGATACTATCAGCCGTTCCGAACAGACAATCCCTTTGTGATCGACGCCGATTCTCCACGCGGTCGATTTCTGGAGTTGTTCCGCGACGAAAATGAATCACCGCTGATGAAGGAGACAACAATCCTGCAGGCTCTGGCGATGATGAATGGAGACTTCGTCGACAACGCCACGACGCTGGACAATAGTCAGACACTTCGAGCTGTCGTCGACTTTCCTCTGATGTCCAATGAGGAACGCCTGGAGACATTATTCATCGCAGCTCTCAGTCGTCGCCCCACGGAAGATGAGAAAGCCAGCTTCGGCAAATACGTTTCTGATGGCGGTGCATCGGGCAATGGCAAAGATGCATTCACCGATATCTTCTGGGCACTGTTGAACAGTAGTGAATTTCTTTTGAATCATTGAGTCTCAGACAAACCGGAACATGATGCAGACAGTCGATTCAATCGTTTAAAGGCAAGCCACAGGCGGCGGCGCCCGATTTCGCATACGCCTACGGCTCGCCGTTAAACGAAAACGCTTGATACGCGAAGAAATCGACCGTTCGCTTGCGACTCGCAAGGACCTAAACATGATCAATCGCCGAACCTTTTCAAAGTATGCCGGGCTCTCGTTGCTTGGCTCGTCGATGTCCGGATGGCTTCCACGATTAGCAGCCGAGGTTCAGCAGTCCGGCACCAAAACACCTCGGTCATGCATCCTGTTATGGATGTCCGGCGGACCAAGCCAGATGGAGACCTTCGATCCCAAGGAGGGTCAGGAGAACGGTGGTCCGACAAAAGCCATAGAGACCAGCGTGCCCGGAATTCGCATCGCCGAAAACCTTCCAAAGGTCGCCACATTAATGGAGCATCTGGCGCCGATCCGTTCCATGTCGACGAAAGAAGGCGACCACACTCGAGCAACTTACTACATGCGAACCGGGTATCTTCCGCAGGGTCCCATTCAATATCCAGCGATGGGTTCATTCCTTGGGAAGGCTCTGAAGAAACCAGAGTGTGATCTGCCATCATTCATCGCCGTGAATCCATTTCGAGCCTTCAGCCCGGGAGCATTCGGGCCTGGTTTCCTCGGACCATCGTGGTCTCCGTTAGTTGTTGCGTCAGAAATGGATCAGCAGCAGAACGTTTCGTTTGAAGTGCGAAATCTCAAGCCTGCGGATCGCTTACCAGCGGCTCAGGTCGACTCGCGATTGAGTCTGTTGAGTACTCTGGAGCATTCATTTCTATCAGAACGTCCCGATGGCCCGGGACACAGTCATCTGCAGTCTTATGAGCAGGCCGTTCGCATGATGAAGTCGGAGGCTGTTGCAGCATTTGATCTGGAACAGGAAGAAGCGTCACTCCGAGATGCCTACGGTCGAAATGCGTTTGGACAGGGTTGCTTGCTGGCTCGTCGTCTTGTCGAACGAGGCGTATCGTTTGTCGAGGTTTCTCTGAATGGCGTTGACGGACTTGGCGGAGCCGGCTGGGATACTCATCAGGACAACTTCAACGCCGTGAAAGGTCTTTGTGGAATTCTTGACCCTGCCTGGGCCACGCTGATGACTGATCTGAAGCAGCGGCGATTGCTCGAGAATACGCTGGTCGTCTGGATGGGCGAGTTTGGACGAACCCCAAAGATCAACGAGAACACCGGCCGCGATCATTGGCCTGGAAGCTGGAGCACTGTACTCGGCGGAGCCGGCATCAAAGGCGGTCAGGTTTACGGAACCACCAGCGATGACGGCATGGAAATCAAGGATGGTTTACTGACCGTCCCCAATCTCATGGCCACAATCTGCCGAGCCCTAGCGCTGAATCCGGAATCAACCAACCTTAGCAACATCGGCCGCCCAATTCCTCTCGCTGATCACGGCTCAGCAGCGGTGGAAAGTCTGTTGAATTCTTAGATTGCCGATGACAGGCTTCGGAACTCAAACCATCTCGAATTCCGCCGCCCGACCTGTCATACTACGCACTCCGGGCTGTGTCGCGGGTAAATTCGCAGCCTAAAAACAGCCGAATATGCCTGAGTTGGATCCGCACCGATTTGAGTTCGCGCAAAGTCAAAGAGTGATGTATGCAAGACCGTCAGCGTGCTTTCAGATGCCTTCTGCATCTCTTCCTGTTCACCGGGATTTTTTCAGCCGCCGTTTTTCCGGCACATGCTGATGAGACCAAAGCGGTTTGGGGACTGAAGGCTGGCGATCGGTTTGTGGTGAGCGTACTTTCCGTCAAGCATACCGAAGTGACGATCGGTACCCAGCCAGCAACCAGCTCAGATACTCGGGATCGGTATGAGATTGAATACCGGGTTACCCAAGTGCGAAAGTCCGGCGACGCAGTCATTGCGGCACAACTCAAAAAGGCCAGTCGTGATGTGGGCGACGAATCGCAGGACTCACTGAAAGCATCCGCGCGTTCCGCCAGGGCACTCGAGGATCTTCGCATCGGATTTGAGATCGATTCCACCGGACAGATTCTGACAGTCACCGCACGAGACAGAGACGCTGTCCTCGCCGCACTTTCGGGACTGGATGTGTCGACTTCTCAACTGCTACGTGATTCCTGTCCCGAAGATGTGATCGCTGCCTGGCTGAGCCGACCTTTCTGGGCCGGGCTGACAGGCCAAGTTGATGATCTTCCACAAGGTAGTGATGAGAAGGAGAAGCAAAAGTCTCCGCTGACCAGAAAAGATTCCATCGCCATCGGGACGTTTGGAGTCATGCAGGCCACTTTGGAGCTTCAGCCAAGTACAGCCGATGGTGGAGAAGAGTCGATGACTGTGACCGGCCAGGGACGTTATGTTCCCCTGGTCGTGCCGAACAGGGATTCTATTTCTTCAAAAATTCCACTGCAGAATGTGACGGCGGAACTGGATGAGTACTCTGGAAAAATCCTTCTTTCCAGGGAGAACCCGAAAGATGAAACACCGATGCCTGAAGGTGATCTTCCCGAGTTGCGGCCAGAAGTGATGCCGCGTCAAAAAGGTGGCCATTTTCAGTCGATGGAAGTTAACATCCGGATGCATGGCAGCGGAACTCTCAAAGGCCCAGCGGGGAGCGCGGACCAGAACGTCACCTTTCGCCAAACTCAAATGCAGTCATGGATACTGACCGAACTTGCTTTTGCTCGGTCTGAGTATCTTTATGATGTGCCGGTACCGATTCCGGCAGCCCCACGTTAATCGCCCCTTCTCTGCAGTCGGCAAGTGTCCCGGCAGGCACTCTCAAATTTCCGAAGGCTGAACGTTCGCCTGAAAATGTGGGATTGAGCGGCCAATAACGGTCACTTTGGGTAAGAATTCACTGTTTCTGGCAACTGCAAAGTCGTTAGCGAATCAGGACACGTCTATGATTCGCCGCAGCGAAATGTGTTTGCGGACTTTGCGAATGAATTCTCAAACCTCACTGCAAGAGATCGTAGAACGATCCTCCCTATTTATTTCTTTCTGAATCGAATTGAAGGACTGTTGTCGTCATGTCTGATCCGTCTCGCGACACTCTGGAAACATTTGAAAACCCGTTTCCTCAGCGAAATTTTGTAGTTGAAACGGTCGCTCCGGAGTTCACCTCTGTATGCCCGAAAACTGGCCATCCGGATTTCGGAACGCTGACCATTACGTACATTGCGGACAAGGTCTGCTACGAACTGAAGTCACTGAAACTTTACTTGCAGGAATACCGAAATCATGGTGCGTTTTATGAACGCGTCACAAACATGATTCTGGATGATCTGGTCGCGGTTACTCAGCCACGCTGGATGAAAATTGAAGCCGCCTTTACGCCTCGCGGTGGTATTCGCACGACAGTGATTGTTGAACACGGTACGCGACCTTAGGCTCGAACTGATTCAGGAACTGGAGACATACATGGCCAAGGCATGGGGCGGACGATTTCATCAGGCGACGGATCCGCGGGTAGAAGCCTTCACGGAGTCGATTAGCTTTGATAAGCGACTTTACGCTGTCGACATTCGCGGCTCCATGGCCCATGCCACTATGCTTGCTCATGCCGGGCTGATTACAGACCTCGAACGAGATCGCATCTGTGATCATCTTGACCAGATCGGTGAAGAGATTGCGGCTGGTCAATTTACCTTCCGTACGGATCTCGAAGACATCCACATGCATATCGAGAACGCGTTGATCACGCGGATCGGTGATGTGGGTCGAAAGCTGCACACGGGTCGAAGTCGCAATGACCAGGTCTCCACGGACCTGAAACTCTATACTCGCGACGCCATCGACGATCTCGACAAGTTGCTTGTTGAAATTCAACAGGCATTTGTCGCTCGTTGTGACCAGGACGCTGACGTTGTGTTGCCCGGGTATACTCATCTTCAGCGCGCTCAACCTGTGCTGGCTGCGCATTACTGGCTGGCTTATGTCGAGAAGTTTCAGCGAGATCGGGAACGACTGGCGGATTGCCGCAAGCGCCTTAACGTATGTCCGCTGGGAGCGGCGGCATTGGCTGGAACAACGTTACCGATCGATCGCCAACTGACAGCGAAATTATTGGGCTTCGATTCCGTTGCTGCCAACAGTCTCGACGTCAGCAGCGATCGCGATTTCCTGATTGAGTTCGTGTTCTGCCTTTCGCTGGTGGCTGCTCATCTGAGCACATGGGCTGAAGAGTGGATCATCTGGTTCACGACGGAATTCAACTTCCTGAAACTTCCGGATGCCTACACAACGGGCTCTTCAATCATGCCGCAGAAGCGGAATCCTGATGTTCTGGAGCTGATTAGAGGCCGAACGGCTCGAGTGATGGCGACCGTGCCGCAGTTGCTGATTCTGATCAAGAGTCTTCCTATGGCCTACAACCGAGACCTGCAGGAAGACAAACTGGCGATGTTCTCCGCGTACGATGCGCTGCGGGCTTGCCTGGAATTGACGCCTTCCATCGTGGCCGGTGCAGAATTAAAGCGAGATCGCATCGAGTCGCGACTGGAAGATGGCTTTCTGGACGCCACGGCCCTGATGGAATACCTGATCAAAAAGGGTGTCCCAATGCGAACTGGTCATGAGACTGTCGGAAAGCTGGTGGCGCATTGTGAGTCTCGGCAATGCCGGCTCGCAGATCTGTCGCTGGAAGACCTCAAGACAGCCTGCTCGGTGATTGAAGAAGATGTCCGAGGGATTTTGGGGGCTCGGAACGCAATGAAGGCCTTGCAGAGTTATGGGTCGGGCGGCGAAGAATCTGTCGCTGCAAGACTGGCCGAGTGGAAGCAGCGACTGTCCTGATTGGGGAACAGTGCTGAAAAGCTATCGCCGAAATTGGACATAACTTTGCGGATCAGTGAAAAACTTCACGCAAAATCGCGGTCCGTTCAGACTCCTGCTGTGTTCAGAGAAATGTTGTCGGCCTCCGTCGGCGACTGAATGTACGGACACTGCTGTCAGGGTTGCTTGCCTGGCTCGCAACTCCGGGCGTACAGTTCCAGCGGCTGCTCCGGCAACGAATTGAGCCTACCCCGGCGGCACTCAATTGAGGTTTTTGGCCTGTCGTCCGGGTGATAGAAGTCACTCATAAACCAGATTGAGACCTCGACGGCTCGCGATTCTGGCAGCATTTTTTGATGAATCCGCACTGCGGAGTGCCCGTTTGGTCTCTCAGTCCCTGACAAACCAATACCTTTCTGACCCGGACGTTCAGTTAATGCTGAAAGTCGCTGCGGGTGATAACTCCGCGTTTGAAGAGTTGGTCGTTCGATACCAGGATCGCCTGGTGGGTTTCTTTTTCCATCTGGTGCATGATCGAACTACGGCAGAAGATCTGGCTCAGGAAGCGTTTCTGAGAGTGTTCCGCTCGCGAGAGCGTTATGAAGCCACTGCTCGCTTCTCTACCTGGCTTTTCCGGATTGCCCATAATCTTGCAAGCAACCAAAAACGTGGTGCTGCTCGTCGGCGGGAAATTCCGCTGGCGTCTGGCAATAGTGCTAATGACTTGCCGTCGCTGGGACAGAATCTCGCAGAAAAATCTGCCCTTATGCCAACAAGGCAACTTGATTCCTCCGAACTGCGAGAGGTCGTACGCATTGCCATTGATGAACTCAGCGAACGACAGCGAACGGCCGTTGTCCTCCACAAGTTTGAAGAAATGAGTTACGAGGAAATCGGTGACGTGATGGGACTTGGACCAGTCGCCGTGAAGTCTCTGATTTCCCGGGCACGTGGAAAACTGAAGGAGGCACTCGAACGGTTCGTCTGAAAACCTACGTTGCTGAATGTTGCACAAACCGAGATCGAACTGCTGAATTCAACTTCGGCGATGTCGAAAAAATCCACTATGCTGTTGTTGCCTTCTTGTTCCCTGCTCTGAATTGCCCCCTGCTCTGACCACAAAGCTGACAGAAATGTCCCGTCCCACCGACACTGAGATTTTCGATGAGCCTGAGGATGCTAATGATCCTCAGCTTACGGAACTTGTTGCGTATCTGGATGGCGAACTTAACGAAGAAGCAAGCAATCGCCTCGAACGACAACTTGCCGAGAATCCGCCTCTGCGAGGATATGCCGAGACTCTGGATCGCACATGGCAGTTGCTGGATACACTGGGCGAAGCGACAGCAAGTGGGGAGTTTACTCAGAAAACTCTCGCGTCACTCTCAGCCATTTCTCATGAAGAGTTTGCCGATCAGATGCCGTCATCTAAACGGGGCACTGATTGGGTTCGTAGAATCCCGGTGGCAAGGATCGTGCTGTGGACGTTGGCCGGCTTCCTTGGCAGTTCGGTCGGGCTTCTTCTCGGACGTTCCAGTCAGTCTCCGAAGGCAGACTCAGAAGACGTGCAGTTACTGCAACAATTGGATTTACTGCTGCAGTTCCCTCGCCTTCACGCGGCAAGAAGCGCTACGTTTCTTGAGCAGGTTACAGCGATCGATCATGACTCATCGGAGGCCAGCTCGGATGCGGTGCCCGAAAAAGGAGATCGCAAGCCATGAGTCTCGTGCGAACAATTCAGGTCGTGTTACTTCCTACAACTTGCCTGCTCTTTGGTGCCTGCCTGTCGATCTTCATGTGGGGGCGAAGCAGCGATGAGCGAGCTTATCTGAGCAAGCAACTTCAGGAGTTCCAAAGCCTCGAAACGGAACAGAAAGATAACGTTCGAAAAAGCTACGCGCTGCTGAAGTCCATGCCTGCTCGAAAGCAGACAGAAATCGAACAGATTCATCAGCAGACGCGGGCAAATCCCGAATTACTGCAAACGATGAATCGTTATTTTGAATGGTGGTCCTCGCTGTCACAGGCCGAATGGGACAGCTTTGAAGATCTGAGTGCCGAAGAGCGTCTGGCATTCGTGAAATCTCGCTGGAGAAAATCAACCGAAGCCACGCCTGAAGAGATTGTTGTTGAGTTTACCGGCCCCTCATCAGTGCGTATGCCGACGTTGCGATTGAGCTTTGCTGACTTCTGGTCGATCATCTCTGAAACTGTTCCCAACGAGGATCGCGATGACGCTCTGCGTAAAGAACTGGAGCAACTGAAGTCCGATAAACACCGCTCACTATTGTTGACACTCTCGATTTTTGAGCGATTCAGCGACCCGAACCAGCGACGCGAGCTTGAGCAACCAGGTGAGCTCATGAAAGCAGCTATGCTCAGACATATTGATGACGAAGCGTGGCTGGCCAGGTTCCGGTCTATGGTTCACGATCTTGATCGAAAACCATTCGCCAGAGCCTGGATGTTTATGACGGCTTCGTCTGTGCTCGACAGGGCAACAATTGTTCTTGGCGATGATCTGCGAAAACAATTCCCTGTAACTTCCGAGCAGATTGTGGAGGCATTTGAATCACTCCCCGACAAAACGGATGCAGACAAATCGTTTCAACGAGCATTGATGACAATGCCCTCGGATGAAGCGAGAAAGCGTCTGGAGCTGTTGGCCCAAACGACTCGTAACCAGTCACCAGAACAGCAGTTGGTGAATCGATACAATAAATTCATTCGAGATCGACAACTCTTTCTGCGGAGGCAATTCGGCTTCGGAGGTCCTGGAATCGGACCACCACCTGTCTCCGGACAAGGTCCGGGACCAGATAGACCTCGCGAAGGAGACGGACTACTTCGTAGAGATCCAGGACGCCGTCCTGAATAGTAGACAGCAACATCTCTCAGAATCCCCTGGATGGCTGTCTGTTCACGCACCGCGAACTATTACCTCGAGTGTCAGACTTTGACAAAAGTCCTAAAGCGAATCGCTGGACTTGTCCCCGTTCATTTCCCATTCTGATCACTCCCCTGGGCTGCTCAAATGCAGACTCAGTCGTGCAGGCTCGGGCATCAGAATTCTTTTTCGATCAGGAGATGGAAGCGATGGGCATCGCAGGCTGGCTCGTCATTGCCTTCTATGCAGGTCTGATGATCGGAGTGGGCGTCTGGTATTCGCGCAAGAACCAAACTGCGGATGACTATCTGCTCGGCGGGCGTCGCATGTCGCCAATTGCGGTCGGGCTCTCCCTCTTTGCAACACTTGTCAGTACGCTTTCGTATCTGGGTGGCCCGGGAGAAATGATTGCTCACGGACCGATGATGATGACTCAGAGTGCCGCGCATCCGCTGGTCTTTTTGATCGTCGGCTTTGGCTTAATTCCGCTGCTGATGCGACAACCCGTTACCAGTGCCTACGAGATTCTGGAAGCAAAACTGGGGACGAGTATCCGACTGGCAGGTGCTTCAGTTTTTCTCTTATTGCGGCTGGGATGGATGTCGACCATCCTGTTCGCAACTAGTCAGAATGTTCTGGTGCCGCTGCTGGGGCTGGATGTCTCATGGACCCCATGGCTTTGTATCTTGCTGGGAATTCTGACAGCGATCTATTCCTCCACCGGCGGCATGCGCGCCGTCGTCATGACCGACGCCATTCAGTCCATCACCATGCTGGCCGGGGCAATCGTGACCCTGGCGGTCATTACTGTTCGCATGGGAGGTGTCAGCGCGTGGTGGCCAAAGTCCTGGCCTCAACACTGGCAGACGCCCAACTGGGGTTTTGATCCTGATGCCCGAGTGTCATTCGGAATGCTATTCGTCTCGACAACTCTCTGGTATGTCTGCACAAATGGTTCAGACCAGATGTCGATACAGCGTTTCCTGGCGACTCGTGATGCCAAAGCCGCACGACGCACACTGGCCGTTTCTCAAATCACTGATGTTTCGGTTTCAGTACTGTTGTCGATCACCGGGCTGGCGATTCTTGGCTTCTATCAGGCACATCCGCCACAGCTTGAAGCCAATGTCACAATTGTTGATATCGGAGACCAGCTGTTTCCGAAGTTCATTATGTCAGAAATGCCCGACCTTCTGGCTGGATTAGTCCTCGCGGCAATTCTCTCTGCAGCACTGTCCAGCCTCTCCTCGGGTGTTAACTCCGCCTGTGCAGTGGTTGAAAAAGACTTTCTTTCAAGACATAAGGCAGGGACCACGCCTGAGACGACATCGTTGCGACGTCTGGTCCTGCTGACATGGGTCATTGCGGCAGTGTCTGTAGGTCTCAGCCTTGTCAACACGTTCATAGAAGGAAACATCATTGAACGATGTTACAAAGTCGTCAATCTGCTGACGGCTCCTCTGTTCGTGCTGTTCTTTTTGGCTCTGTTTGTTCGCTGGTCAAATGGATTCGGAGCCTGGTGCGGCCTCATTTCCAGCACTCTGGCTGCGATCGCGATTGCCTACGCAAAAGACCTTGGGCTTCCTCTGGGAATCAGTTTCGTCTGGATGACGCCCTGTTCATTGGTGACCGGTATACTCATCGGTGCAATCGCCAGTGCCGCATGGCCACAGAAAAGAGCGACGGCCTGAGAGTATCAAACACACAGTGTTGCACAGCTATTCACAAAGACCTTCGATCAGCCGGCCACGAACATGCTTCAAACTTCACGGATATTGTTGTTGGCCATCATTTCCTGTTGCGACATCGCCACAGCCTCAGCCTCGGACGGCCAAACTCGCCCCGCAGCCGATGAACACGAGCTGCGAAAGTGGCTTGAGAACATGGTTTGGCATCACCGCTATTCGATCGAGGAAGTCAGCGAGGTCACCGGACTCGATGATGCTCAGGTCGTCGCAAAGTTGAAAGAGTTCAACATTTCAGACGCGACGAAGCCTTCGCGATCAGACAAACAACTTTTGATGCTGCCGTACCCGGGTGGAAGACACCCTCGAATCGGGTTTCTTGACGGTGCTATTGAGCCGCAGCGTGAAACCAAGTTGAGTGTGTTCTGCCCTTGGGACGAGCAAAGCTATGTCGTCATGGATGTTCCGGAGGCGATCTGGTCCAATCTTGGGCTCACCTATCTGGCCCATACACACGTGAAGACAATCTGGGATCTGCAGGGCGTCCAGCTTAAGCCGCAGGAATGGGCGTTGGCCAACGATGGCAGCTATCATCTTCATCGCCGGCTTCCAAACGGCATCGAATTCGGCACCACGGCAGCAGCGTTTTCAGACCACATCGAAATGACGATGTGGTTGAAGAATGGAACGGATGCAAAACTCAGCGATCTGCGAGTTCAGAACTGTGTGATGCTGAAAGGGGCGAAAGGGTTCGAACAACAAACGAATGACAACAAGCTGTTTCTCTCAGGGTATGCCATTGCATCGTCTCCCGATAAAACCCGCTGGATCATCAGTGGCTGGGAACCGATTCACCGAGCGTGGGCGAATCCCCCCTGTCCATGTCTACACGCCGATCCCAGGTTCCCCGATTGCAACCCAGGAGAAACGCAGACACTTCGCGGCCGGCAGTCCTTTTACGAAGGCAGCAACATCGAACAGGAAATCAAACGGATCGAAGCAACAGGCTGGCGACAGTCGCAGTAAGTCACGATTACATTCGCCCCGAGACGACATCGGGAGTGTGAGTTCCGTGTTGTCAGCGCCACCTGTCTTTCCGACTTAGCGATCGGCCTTTTCGGGCGAAATCGGAGCTTCCTCGATCAGTTCTTCAGTTGAGCGCCCGACGCAGGTAAGAATCGTGTTCTGCCCAAGCGCTCCGAAGATGGATGTATCATAAATGTTTTCGCGCCAGAGCATCAAACCTCGGTTGGTATCAATGCGAATCGTTCCGCGAGGCGTTGCCTGAATCAGTTGGCCCTTAACAATCGGACTGCGCACTCGGGACTGAATGGAGCATTGAAATGAGATCGTGGCAATTCCGTCTTCAACAGAATCGAGTCGAAATGTGCGAAGGATTGGCACCTCGACATTAACATCCTCCTGAAGTCGGGCGTTGACCGTAATCTGCTCTTTCCATGTATCCCCGACTCGTATTTCATGCTCGGGAAGAGCTGCCAGAAACGAACCGGGATCTGTTTGTTCCTTCTGTACAGCCGTGTTGCTAGAAGCAAGTTGTATTGGATTCGCCGTGGCTTCACTTTCGACCAGTGGATCAGAAGCTGGTGACGATGGAGCGTTTTCCCCGGAAGCACGTTCGACCTTCGCCGGCGTCTTGTCCGACTGTTTCGATAACCCTCGAGAAGTCAAAAGATACCGCGGAGCGTTTCCTTTCAACTGATGCGCCACCTGCTGATAGACCAGCGGCACTTCTCCGGGTTTCATTGAGGAGTCAAACTCAACAGCCGGATTATCATCACTCTGCTTCTGCATCCAGACATTCTCAAACTGCATGGTGAATGCAGCAGAATTATCTTCATTCACGGACGTCACAGTGAACAGTCGCCGCTGCCGCAATGCCGAGCGATCGATCGACTGACCTCGTTCGCCAAGATTGGCATCAAGAGCCATCTTCTGCTCCATCTGATAGCGGAGCTTCTGCCCTGGCTGGAACTGATACCTCAGCGTCCATGCAGCAGGCGCGTCTGCAGAAACCTGATCTCCTGCGGCTGCGGCTGCCGGAGTGCCGGGCACAGCCACTGACGCTTCCTCAGTCGCGGGCACTGAAACGGAGGTTTCTTCAAAAGCAACCAGCCGCGTGCCAATAATGGCCCATGCGAAGGCACCAACGAGAGAAGAGCCGAAAGTTCTTGACGGAGCGATCATCCTTGATCCTCAACCAGCAGAGTCAGTGGGAATATGTCATCGGAGAGTAAACTACCACATCCGGAACTTTAGCCGCGAGTCCTGTTTTTGGTCAAAATACTCGATCTCATCCGGGCGCGTGCGTCTGCGGTCGATCATTTCTCTCGCTCATATCATTAACCGGCAGATTCTGCTGATTAATGATGTGCTGTTTTGCTCTGAGCCTGCGACCGTTCACACAAACAAACGCCTGACCGCATACTGCTTCTCAGCCAATATCGAGTAGAGCAGAAGCCAATGGCCGAGTGTTCTGCGGAACATTATTCATCAGACTCTTCATCAGACTCTTCATCAGACTCTTCATCAGACTCTTCATCAGACTCTTCATCAGACTCTTCATCAGACTCTTCATCAGACTCTTCAGACATCTCTGCATCCTCAGACATCTCTGCGTCCTCAATCTCTGCTGACTCTTCCTCTGCGGCACCGCTCTGGTCAAGGCCATTGCTGACAAACGTATCTCTACCTCGAAACGCGATCGGCAGAATACCGCGATCTCGAGCCGCATCGATATCGATCAGCCTGTATTCCGGTTCAGTCGTCGATGCCAATTTCTCTTGATGTTCTGCGAGACTGGTCGTCCCTGCGACTACGGCACTTGAGAAGCTGGGCCACGACTCATCAAAACGATTTTCTTCATCAACGGACCCTTCCAGCAACTCCATCGTGGAGTACTCTTCACCCTCTTCGAAGGCCGTCCCTAGCATCGTCGTTTCGACGGCCAGCATTCTCTCTTTCTGTTCATCAACATAGAACCCGACATAACAGTGCCCTGGAACAAGCACGAGGAATGGTTCGATTCCAATTTTTCTGAGGGCCGAGGCAATCAGAACAGACCCATCCACGCAGTTCGCCTGAGAATTATTCAGGCTCTCTTCAATCAATCGGACATGCTGGCAGGCAACCGAATGTGCCTTGACAGAAGTAGCAGTAATACTGCTGTAGCGAACATCCCGTGTGACCAGCGCGTCCCAGATCGAATAGACCTGGCGAATGACTTCCGCCTCACCCTGCTGATAACCACTAAAGCTCTCAACCACTCCGATATCGAGCGCCTCACGCAACAGCTTGTC
>CANHVD010000088.1 GCA_947463775.1 Planctomycetaceae bacterium
ATGGAAGCCAGCGGTGGCATTGATCTGTTGATCAATAATGCCGGAGTGGTCTACTACGGTCCAACCGAGAACATGTCACAGAGCCAATGGGACTGGGTCATGTCGATCAACCTGCTGGCGCCAATCCAGATTACTCAACAAATGCTGCCAGCTCTTCTACAGCGGCCAGATGCTCATGTCGTCAACATGTGCAGCATTTCCGGTCTGGTTGCCGGCGGAAGACTCTCTGCGTACCACACGAGCAAGTTCGGCTTGATAGGATTCACGGAAGCCTTGAGAGCTGAGTACGGTCGTCGTGGTCTTGGAGTCACAGCGATCTGTCCGGGCCCCGTGACAACTCGTCTTTACGAAGACGGTATTTCAGGCCGTGCCGAACGAAAAGTCCCAACCCCTCCAGCATGGCTGTGTGCGACGCCCGAACGAGTCGCCTCGGTGACTCTGAAGGCGATTTTACGAGATCGACGGCAGGTCCTGATCACGCCTCTGGCTCACTTGCTGTTCCAACTCAAGCGGTTCGTACCGGGGCTTATCGATTTCGCAAATCGCTTCAGCTCCAGTCACCTAAAACGCCGTTTTCTGGGCCGACGGCGTAAATCAACGCTTGCCCCTCCGGAGGCAGTTCAGCCGTCGCCGCCACCGGTCCGCACCGCGCCGACAAACGGGGCCAATGAGCCCCTGGGACAGCGTGCTGCCTGATTTGGCTGATTGTGCCTTCTTTAATGACTCTGACGCTGCGCGCTGGTAAAACGATGTTCATCGTTGTCAAGGCGCTCCTACGCCTCTCAAAGTCAGCGTAGCTTTCTCAGATTCTGCCCGGAACGAGAATGATTTTCGTTTGTGAAAAGCGTTTTGGACCTTAGAAGACTGCCAAATACTGGCAAAATCTCCGAGAATCGCTGCCGACACGGGCACTGAACGCAGTTCCTCCCCTTGGGATTGCGTATTCCCACAACGACAGTAACTTCGTGTTCCGGGTCAGGAGGCCCCGTTCCGCGTATTGGCGGTTCATGCCAGCCATCACGAATTGACTTCCGCGAAAGCCTGATCATGAATTTGGAAGATCTGATTCTCGAAACACAAATCTCTGAACTGAAGAAACTCCAGATCCGCTGCGTCGAAGCTCGAGCAGCAGTTCTGAAGATTCGAGTTCAGCTTCTTGAACTCGACTCACACTCCTCCGAAGCCATTTCTCACCTGCAGTCACGTCTTGAAACAGAAACGAAGCAGCACATTGAATTGCTGGCCGTTGAAGTTCGAAACCGACTGGAGCAGACCGACGTCGACGTTGCTGGCCAGAGAGAGTCCGCAAGCGAATCTCGTGAACGGCGTCTGGAAGCACTGCACGCAAAGCTTAAACAGGATGTTGCCGAGTGTCGTCAGAAACTCCAGAATGAACTTTGGGTTCTGCAGTCCGTCTGTGATGAATCCAATGAAGACACTCCGGTTCGAAACGCAGAACGCGCTCAGGAATCTTTCAATACGCAAAGAGCGTTTATCGATCAGCAACTGGCCGATCTGAATTCTCGAGTTGATCATACGGCCAAGTATCTCGATGACTGTCATGCCGGAATGGACAAACAACTTCCATTGCCAGTGGTGGAGTTGAAGGGTCGAGATGCAAGTCGCCAGATCGCTGTCGAACAACTGGATTACGCAATTGCAGCCGCTGGACGAGTCGATGGTCAGATGCTGCCTCAGTGGATCGCAGGCTGGAGACTCTTCGGACTGGGACTTCTCATTTTCGTTGTGGTCACAGTCGCTTCGACTGCGTTGCGTGCCGATCTGACGAAGTTTCTGAACCCCGAACTGTCAAAGCCTGATTGGGAATGGCTGGGAGTTTCCGCAGTCATTGGTCTTGGGGCCGCCGTTCTGATCAATACTGTGCTTACGCTCATGGCTCGATCTGGTCTGCGAGGAGCATTCGAAGACGTTTTGCTGCATGCCTCTAATGCAACCGCTGCCGCGAACCACTGGGCACAAAAGAGCCAGCAGGAACTTCAGCAGTTAATGACCACCGCTGACACATGGAAGGCCGAAATGGTCGGGCGTCGTGAAAAACACGCGGCCAAATTGCAAAGCACTACAGACGACCAGGTAAACGAGTTAATCCAGGGCTATACAGAACAGGTAGCTCGACAGTCTCGCCTGTTTGATGAGCAGATGCTCAATGGAGAGTCAGAGACTTCTCGTCACCAGACCGCCGTCGAGAACTGGCGTTCCCAGGAGTTAGCTCGGATTCACAGCCAGCACGACACTGAACTGGCTCAGGGACGCGAAGCGATTGAAAAGGAATTCGCTGCACGCCGTGCTCAACTGACAACCGATGAGGCTAACGCACTGGCTCGATGGCGTGCCGGCGTCATGGTCGCGTCAGAGCTTTCTCGTATCAGCAATGAACGAGCAAAAGACATTTCCTCATGGGAGTCTTTGAAGTCGAACGGCTGGACATCCCCGACGGCCTTCCCGATGACATTGCCGGTCGGTGATCTTGAAGTGATGCTGCCCGCCCCGCCGGAAGATGCCGAAGGCAGCATTGATGCCGATACTGTTTTCGAACTTCCGGGTCTGTTGAATTTTCCTCGCGACACATCAATCCTTGTCGAACACGACGCTGCCGGTCGCGAACCTGCTCTTGAATTCGTCCGTGCCATCCTGTTGCGACTCCTGACTCATATCGCTCCCGGCCGAGTTCAGTTCACACTGATTGATCCTGTGGGGCTTGGCCAAAGCTTTTCCGCTTTGATGCACCTGGCGGACTTCGATGAGTTGCTGATCAGCAATCGAATCTGGACAGACGCGACTCAGATCCGTGATCGACTGCAGAAAATCACCGAACATATGGAGAGCGTCTTCCAGACGTATCTTCGCAGTGAATTCGAAACGATCGAACAATACAACGCGGCTGCCGGCGAAGTTGCTGAACCGTATCACTTCGTTGTTGTCGCCGGATTTCCGCACAGCTTTACGGAAGAAGCCGCTCGCGCGCTGACCAGTATTCTGACGAGCGGTCCTCGGTGCGGTGTGCATGCGATCGTCACCTGGTCGCCTGACCAAACAACGCCACGCTCGTTCGATGTGAGTAATCTCAGAAACTGCTGCACTCAATTCCACGTGGCCAAAGGTCTGGTCCAGCCCGGCATGTCACCGGCCAGCCGTCCAGTGGAGAAGTTAAAAACTCTGCCCGGCCAGGATATTCTGGACGCCAAACCAGTTACCCCGGCAGCCGCAGAATCGACTGACAACTTTCTGGAGTTCTCTGCTCTGGCACCTCCGGAGTCTGCCGAATACGTCAGCCTCGTACGAGCCGTTGGTGAGCAGTCCCGCAACGCTCGGAGAGTCGAAGTCTCCTTCAGCCGAATCGCTCCCAAGTCAGATGCGATCTGGACATCCCGTTCTGCAGACGGAATCGACTTCCCGATTGGCCGCGCTGGCGCGGCGCGACTTCAGTTTATGCGTCTTGGTCGAGGAACCAGCCAGCACGTTCTGGTCGCCGGCAAAACGGGTTCCGGCAAGTCGACGCTGTTGCACATTCTGATTACGAATCTCTCCCTGCATTATAGTCCTGATGAAGTTCAGTTTTATCTGATCGACTTTAAGAAGGGTGTGGAGTTTCGAACCTACGCCGCCAACAAATTGCCGCATGCTCGAGTCGTGGCGATTGAAAGCGATCGCGAGTTCGGACTCAGCGTTCTGGAACGGCTGGACGAAGTTTTGCAGGAACGCGGTGAATTGTTCCGCGTGCGAGGCGTGCAGGATGTTCCTTCGTTCCGCAAACAGTTTCCTGACGAGAAAATGCCTCGCCTGCTGCTGTTGATTGACGAGTTTCAGGAGTTCTTTACTTCTGAAGACCGCGTCTCTTCCAAAGCCGCCTTGTTGATGGACCGCCTGATTCGTCAGGGTCGTGCGTTCGGCATTCACGTTTTGCTTGGTTCGCAAACTCTCGGCGGTGCCTATTCTCTGGCTCGCAGCACACTGGGACAGGTTGCCGTTCGAATTGCCCTGCAGTGCAGCGAGAGTGACGCGCATCTGATTCTCAGCGAAGAAAACGGAGCAGCTCGCCAACTGACTCGACCAGGCGAAGCCATTTACAACGACGCGAACGGAATGGTCGAAGGCAATCATCCGTTTCAGATCGCGTGGCTGGATGAAGAAAAGCGTGAATCGATGATTCACGAGATGACTCAGCGCCCGGATTATGCTGACAAGGCTCCGGGCCGCATGATTGTGTTTGAGGGCAATGTTGCTCCGACAATTGAAGAATGCGAACCGCTGAATGCGTGGATCGCCAATCCGTCCGTATCCAATCGCATTGGCGCGGACGGCGTTCCTGCATGGATCGGGGACCCCGTTGCGATCTCGGAACCGATGTGCATTCGTTTCCAGCGGTCAGGCGGACAAAATATCCTGATCGTTGGACAGGAAGGCGATCTGGCGGACTCTATCCTCGCGTCGACGATCCTCAGCATCTGCTCGGGTCCTGCAGGACGTGGAGTGTCGGAAGCTTCTCGACTTGTGCTTTTGCACGATGGACAAGACCAGACTTCACAATTGAAATTCGCATCGTCATTCACGAAGGGAATCGCACCTCGCTTCTCCCTGCGGAAAGCCGCCGAGGCCGATGCGACTGTTGCTGAATTATCAGCAGAACTTGCGACCCGCGAAGCCGCAGGAGATGGATCAAACTCGCCGACCATCATCCTGGCGATTCGTAACATCGGACAATTCCGTTCCCTGCGTCGCGATGAAGATGATTTCGGGATGAGCGGTTTTGGAGCGACCAAATCTGCCACGCCAGCTTCACAACTGGGCGATCTAATTCGCAAGGGTCCGCTGGTCGGCATCCATGTGATTGTGTGGTCTGACACGTTCAGCAATGCAATGCGTTGGCTGTCCAATTCGCTGTTGCGTGAGTTTGATTCCCGCATCGCGTTCCGACTCAATCAGACGGATTCTTCCAGCCTGATTGATACGCCAGCCGCGGCCTCGTTGTCGCCGGGACGAGCAATCCTCTATCGCGATCAGACCGGAGCAGCTGATCGATTCCGTCCATTCAGTTGGCCCTCGCAGCAGTGGTTATCCAATGTTCCGACCTCGCCAGAAGAGGAGATCATTCCAACGTCTCAGGTTATCGAGCAGACTCCGACGGCCGCGACTCCTGCCCTCGAACCAGAGGTCGCTGAAGCCGTCGCTGAGGCAATGCCTGCTGGAGATACGATCGAAACCACCATTCAGGAACCCGCTGCTGGCGAGCCTGTAATCAGCCAGCCAGCAGCGACCGAAGTGTTGCCGAATGTTGCTGCCGAAGTAACGACCGCCCCAGCGGAGTTGCTTGTTTCCAAAGCCCAGACGCCAGAAGCCGATGCCTCACAGATTGCGGCCGTCGTTTCAGAGACCCCTGCAGCTATTGAGGCCACTAGCGAGGTTGTCGCCGAATCAACAAGTGCTCCATCAACGAATGATGTTGTTGCACGAGCGGAATCTGTAGTGACAGCATCAGAAGTCAGGACTGCTGATGCCTCCGTGCCCGCAGTAAAGGTTGATGCTTCGGAACCGACCAAGTCCGAAGTTAAACTGATCCCGGTTACGGAGTCAGTTGCAAATACAGTGGCTCCGGCGGCCCAACCTCCTGCAGCACCAGCAGCCGAGAAAGCTCAGCCTTCGGCAAAGCCTTTGGCTTCCGAACCTGAAGCTCCAAAGCATGCCGCCCCTAAAGAGCCGGTTGTTGCGGAGAAACCGGTTATCGCAGAGAAGCCACCAGCTCCACCTGCAAAGACACCGGCGAAACAGAAGCAGTCCGGAAAATCGCCAGCCAAACCAGTGGCAGAAACACCAAAGCCTGTTCCACAAAAGCCAGCGCAAGTTCCGGCGCAAAGTCCTAAACCTCATACTCCTGCGGCAGTAACACCAGTATCAAAACCACCGGTGACTCCTTCAGCACCAGCGTCAACCAGCGCTGACGATGATATGGACTTTGTGCTTGACGATTCAGTCTTCGCCAAAGCAGTGCCGCCTGTTGCACCGACACCACCGCCAGCAGCATCGAAGCCGAAGGGGTCGGTTCCACCAACGCCAGCGGCTGTTGCTCCGGCAACTCCGGAAGCAGCACCGAAGAAAGTTGGAAAACCGACTGCGATGGCCGTGCGATTGTCATCACGACGCACAGATCACAATCGCCTGCTCGATGCACCTCCTGAACCCAAAGTACCTACAGAGCCTCGGCTCTCTCCAGACCAGGAAGCGCCGAGCAGTGACTTTGATGAAATGGACTTCAACAGCCTCATGATCGAATAACACCACGAGCGGTCTAGTCACACCGACTTTGTCTCGTTCAGCAGCATGCCTGTGAATCTTCAATGGTTCTCAGGCATGCTGTTTTTTTTGATCTGCCTGCAAAGCGAAATACTCAATTGGAGCAACAGGCAACTTCGGAACGGCAGCAGTGAAAGCCGTTTATCGAGTCGCGGATTTTCGTGTGCCTCTTTCAAGACCCATGGGTCTGCATGAGAATCGCCCGGACAACACATAGGACTGGATTCAGTAGCTCTGCAGCAGTTTTTGCCGCTGTACTGAATCTGATCCGGAGGCGGCAGGCAGATTCTGCAAAGAAGTTGCTGAATTCGCCGGAATAAGCAACTCATCGACTCTGACTTGCAAACCAACCCACGTTGAGATCCCGGACGCATGTTGACCGCCAGGGAAAGAACTGAGACAACCTCAGCTCTGGTCCTCACTCTGCGCGATCGCGCTGTGCGGCCAGCGTTGAGACCATCCCTTCTTGTGCTCCCCTCCGACGAATCTTCAGTCACTCCTTCTGAACGGTGTGTCGGAAGTAAGTCAGTTTTCCTATCCCTTTCGTTGTCTGTCCGGCCATTTGGACTCTGATCGTTTGCGATCAATCCACTGATGAGCTGGCAGGAGTGTTTGTATGCTCCGCTCTTACCGACTCTCGATAGTTCTGATGCTGGCCGGTGGACTCAGTGTGTCGGCGACAGGATGTGCCAGTTCACTGTTGAACACAGAGATGCTGAAGCCATCAAACCTGAAACCGTCAATTATGGACGGCCACGGGACAGAACAGCGCGTTGTTGGACTGTTTACAGACGCGATTGCGGAAAACAACGAAGCGGCATTTCGTCGCATTGTTTCCACTCGATTTGAACAAAAGGCGATGCGATCTCCGGATGCCTTCAAAGATCTGGAAATCCTGAACCTTCCCAAAACGAAGCTGGAAGTCGTCGAATCCAAAGAGCTGCAAGCCAATCGACTTGAAGCCGTCGCCAAGGAAGAAAAAGAAGGCACCAAGTATCAGTTCATCATCGTCAAAGATGACGTCAAGAATCGCTGGGTCGTCGATGATATCATGCTGCGTCAGCAGAAGAAGGGCACTCGCGCCACAAAGTCGTCTGTCGAAGTCATGGACCTTCTGTTGACAATTCGCGAGTTCCTCAAGACCTGGGAGTCAGCCGATCGCAGTGCAGTTCTTCAGGCTGTCAACTCAGAACTCCGAGGACCACTTGAAAAGCTGCCTGAACCATGGATGCAGCAGATGATTGCTCAGATCTCCGCCGAATGCGAATCCGGAATGGCTCGCCGCCCAGAAGCTCAGATGAATGAATCGGATGCCGTCGTCAAGATGCCTTCGAAGAACGGCTTCATGCTTCTGAAGGTCGCACGGCAGGACGACAAGTGGCTGGTCTCCGATCTGGAGATTCGTAAACGCAAATCTGACGACCATCCGGGCTCCGTTCTTCGTCAGGCACGAGCCATGAATGCGGTGACCGACTTCCTGGCTGCCTATCAGGAAGATAATCAGGAACGCCTGCAGAAACTGACCGAAGAAAAATTCTTCAAGAATGCGATCAGTGTTGGTGATCTGACAATGATCAAGCTGCCTTCTCCGGAGTTCGCACCAAAAGATTTTGAGATCCAATCGTTCGCCGGACAATTGACGGTGATGATTCCAGACGATGCCACGGTCGTGCGAATTGATCTGACAACTCCTGACGTTGCCGACGCCAAAGATGACCGCAAACGTCCGGTCACTGCTGCGGTTGAGGCGGAGTTCATCATTGAAGACGTCACGATTTATGATCGTCAGACACAGCAACAGCGTACCCTGAAGTCAGCATTTACTGCCCCGGCACGAGGCACACTGTTCCTGTCGGCTCTTCAGTCTCATGACCTCCCGATGTTGCGACAGATTTCAACAAGAGATCTTGTCGAATCCGTCTGGAATCATATCGATCCCTCGCTGATGGATGGACTGCCGCTCACTGGAATCCCCACAGGCGAAATGAATCTGCAGAACAGCCATGTGCGTGGCGAAGTGACTGAACTGGAATTCCAGTCTGCGAACGGGCAGATCTGCAGCGTGCTGATGCGAGACGAAAATGGTGATCTGAAGGTTGAAGATATTCAATACCCGGATCCTTCAGCTGGCGTCGCTTCGTTGCGAACACAGCTGATGCTCACTGTCCCTGTCATCGAATTGGCGAATGCCTGGGAGAATCAGGACATCCAATCGATCAGAAAGAACAGCTCCCTGGATTTCAATCGTCTTGTCTGGAGCAATCTGCCTGCCGTACCTGAACAATATCAAGCGTTGCCGGAACTGCTCCGCATGCCAGTCCAGCGTACTCAATCAACAGAGCAAAGAGCAAAGATCGAACTGGCCGGTGATGGACAACCAGAAGTGACGGTATTGTTACTGAAAGAAAACACATCATGGGTGATTGATGAAGTCTCCATCAAACAGACCGATGGAACTCAACTTGAACTTCGTAAAACTCTGCGACAGGTAATTGCTCAGCAATTCCTGAACGACCCCAGCGGCGGAATTAAACAGGCTCGCTTCAATGACTCCCCTGAAACCGATGGCGGAGTTGTGCGGGCCGTTGGAACCGGTATCGGTAAATCAAAAGGAAACCTGACCCTCCAGTCTTATGGGAAACCAAAGTCGACTCAGACTGCAGACGCACCGCTTGAGGGCCTCGACTTCACTGAAGAAGATCCGCTGCCAAAAACTCCACCAGCCAGTCAACAAACGGGGACGCTGAATTTCGGGCCGTCATCGGCCGTAAAATCTAAAGCACCGACATCAAGCTCAGATTCAGCTCCACCACTGACTCGTCCGAAGTCGGCGACGCAGACGGAAGAGTACGACGGCGTTGTTTACTTCACGGGCGACACCACTGCGAAACCGAAGCCAGAACAGGAAACGGCAACTAAGCCCGCAAGTGGCCGTCGTGGTACGATTACCGATCCTAGCCAGCACCCGATCGAGATTCCTGTTGAGTAGCTCTCAGGCACTCACGAACTGCAGTGGTTGATTTCATCTGTCGTTCAAGATAGTGAGATCGGTAGTTTCGAGTCATATACACGTGGTCTATTAGGCCATTGAAAAAGGTGCCTGAAACTCCCCAGGGCACATAATTCTGATCGTTGAACGGTATGATCAACTGACGCCGAATACGAGCCCGTGTATAGTGGCGGTGAGAAACATCCGGCAATGCCCTTCGCTTCTTCGCGCGATTCGATATCGCTCTGAAAGAGCAGAAGACCGTTGCCTCGGGTGTCCCGACTTACCACCACTGCTCACGCGAGGTATCACGCATGCAACGACTTGCTTCAATCGTCATCGCATTCGCCGTCCTGATCAATCAACAGACACCAGCGGACGAAGGATCTCTGGATCTTTACTTCATTGATGTCGAGGGCGGCGCGGCGACTTTGATCGTGACGCCTTTCAAGGAATCGATCCTGATCGACTCCGGATACCCCGACAATCAAGCACGTGATCTCGACAGAATTATTCACGTCGCGAAAGATGTCGCCGGACTGAAGAAGATCGACCATGCCGTCGTTTCCCACTGGCATCTCGATCACTTCGGTAATCACGCCGCGTTGGCTGCGAAGTTTGGAATTGGGCAGTTCTGGGATCGAGGTATCCCGGACGATCTGGCCGAGGATCCTCAGTATCCGGATCGCATCGCCGCTTACCGCGCGGCCTCTCAGAACGCGTCCAGAGCTTTGCACGTGGGAGATTCTCTGCCGCTCAAATCGGGAAAGACGCCGTTGGCAGTCAAGGTGATGACATCCGGGCGAGAAGTACTAAGCGGCGTCGGCGAATCCAATCCGTTTGTCGATCGCCATCAACCACAGCCTGATGATCCCAGCGACAACTCCGCCAGCCTGAGCCTTCTTTTTGGCTTCGGGGACTTTCGATTTCTGACCTGCGGCGATTTGACATGGAACACGGAAGCCAAGCTGGTGACGCCACGCAACCCCGTGGGAAAGGTCGACCTGTTTATGGTGACTCATCATGGTCTGCCGGTCAGCAATAATCCGGCCCTTGTTCTTGCGATCGATCCTGTCGTTGCCATCATGTGCAACGGCCCGAAAAAGGGCGGGGCGGAGCAGACCATGAAAACTCTGAAAGAAGTTCCGTCACTGAAGGACTGGTACCAGTTGCATCTCAACGTGGATCTCGAACCGCAACTTCAGGCACCATCGGAGTTCATCGCGAATGCTGCGCCGACTGCCGACTGCAAGGGCCAGTGGGTCAAAGCCTCCATCGCACCAGATGGGAAAAGCTACACGGTCCAGATCGGTCCCGATGGTGAACAGCGTCAGTATAAGACACGCGAACGATAACTGATCGTTGCGAAACAATCCCGGCCGCAAGTATCGATGCTCCACAGAACTGATTGCCGTGACGATTCATGGCAATCAGTTGCCGGTCGATCCATGTTCAGGATCGATTCATGCAACTTCGCGATGCAGAAATAGAATTTCGCCACGCCCAACGGAAACCAGGTCACCGTGATAGAGATCGACACTCGCTTCAAGCAGCGCTGGATCTAAAGAGAATCCTGCATCTTTCAAGGTTCGCAACATCAGCCGCACGGTCTGTGGTCGATAAGTTGATGCGAAACGAAAACTCGGGAGCAATTGGGGAGGATTCGGCCCAAAGAGTGCCAATGTACCTCTTCGCATTCCTGCCCCAGGACGAATGCCGCACTCACCAAAAACAGCAATTGTTCCGGCGATCATGTTGAACCCGAGCATATCGCCGGCCGATCCACCGATGGCGATCAGACCTCGTCGCATCGTCAGTCCAATTTCATTTCCTGCGTTGCCATCGACCAGGATGGTTCCACCTGTCATGCCTTTGGTAGATCCCCGGTACGCTGCTCCGGTCAAATGCCCGGCGTTGCCGCGAATGTGGATCAATCCCTTGCGCATCTCGGCACCGACCCAGCCAGCGGCGTTTCCTTCGACGATGATTCTACCGCCAGCCATCTGACTGCCCACATGTCGGCCAGCATTACCAAGGACTCGTACCTGCCCCTTCTTCATGTGCGCACCGATCCAGTGAACACCGGAAAGATTGCCGACGAAATCCATTGCTGCGTCAGTCGGATCGCCTGAAACAGCGAACATTTCTGCCAGAGGAATTCGACGATTGCCGTGGAAGATTTCGAATCGCTCAATCTCAGCCAGCGATTTCTCGCAGACCCAGTCGGGAGTCAGTCCTTCAATCTCCACCGGAACAGACGTTTCCGCGTTGTAGGTCAATGTGATCGCCATGAATCCCGTGATCCTCTAAAATCGTGACCAGTCGTCAGACAAGTTTCGGGACACTAACTCCTCAACGGATTTCACACAATTGTCAGTTTCCGCACTTCACAACGATGCTTCAAAAAAAGGTGCAATTATCCTTTGTGGAGGCAAATCCAGCCGCATGGGACGCGACAAGGCAACTCTGCCTTTTGGCCCGGAACTCATGTTGCAGCGTGTTGTCCGACTGCTTTCAAAAGAAGTTGATTCCTCAGCAATTGTGGTGGTGTCAGCAATGGGACAAATTCTCCCACCACTTCCGCCTGAAATCCGAGTCGCCTGCGATGAAAACCCGGGCCGCGGACCGCTGGAGGGACTTGCCGCCGGCCTGATAGCCATGCCCGATCACGTAGAGGCAGTTTACGCTACCAGTTGCGACGTGCCGTTAATGGCGACCAGTTTTGTTCGTGCGATGTTTGATCATCTTGGGGAACATGAAATCGCCGTTCCCGTGGAAGGACAGTTTCACCATCCACTGGCTGCTGTTTATCGCCCGCGAATCCTGACGGTTGTGCAGCAACTACTAGCCGCAAATAAACTCCGCCCACGATTCCTTTTTGACGAAGTCCACACCATCGAAGTGGACGTTGAATCTCTCCGCGAATTCGATCCGACGTTGTCGACACTGATGAACTTGAATCATCGGGAAGAATATGAGGCAGCGTTGAAGCAATTGGAAAAACGCACCTAGCTGCTGAACTTTATGCGGCGTGCCCCCTCTTCCCGTCGGCGGAGCGACGGGCGAACGGTACACCCGTCGCTCCGTCGACGGGATTCTCATCGCCCCAACACGCATCCAATATGCCGCTATTTGCAGTACGTCGCCTTCATGATTCCAAACACAGCACCACCCATTGCTAAGGGAATGGGCATATACGAAAACGGAATGCTTTGCTCGTTCAGGAAGTAAAGAACGCCGGCCGTTCCGATCGTCGCCCAACAGGCAACGATTGCAGAAATCGCGGTTCGCTGCTGAGCTTCCTCGGCAGACAACGGTGCCGACTTGCTTTTGGCTTTCGCAGCAGGCGCGGCCTTCTTTTCCGGCTTGCCACTCTCTCCTTTGGCTGCTTTACCGTTGGACTTGGCGGCAGGTTCTTCAGTCGCCGAGTCTTCGCGCATTCCCGGCGCGTAGTGCTTGGCAATCGCCTGGTTAATCGCTCGAGGCAACGCGAGCACAGCTCGCATCGGCACTCCGCATCGCAGCCGAATTTCATCTTCCAACGCTGGCGAAGGTTCATCAATGCAGGCAACCAGAAGATGCCCACGGTCCTCAAACAACGGCAGGCACTGGTGCTTCTTGACGACTCGACGAGGAATCTGGTCAAGCACATTGTCTTCCGGCAACATGTCTTCCAGATCAACGTAAGGTAAACGCAACTCCACCGCCAGCGCGCGAGTTGCATCGGCGGGCTCAACCAGCTTCATCTGAATCACAGCATCGCGATGATTAAGTCCTCGTGCTTCCGCGAAATGCTCGATCTCAGAAACCTGAGACCGCTTAATCAGACTCTTTGCGATGAGATAGTCGAGCGTCGACTTGGGCTCATCTTCCTCTGTATTGGACGGCTCTCGCCCCAGCGACAGATCGTATTCGTGCTTTCCGTCCGGATCTGTCAGGCAGAGCATGGCCTTCGCCATCTCGTTCAGCAATTCCTGCGAACGAAGCAGATACTGCCCGGTCGAATACTTTCGCACATGCCCGTTGAGCTTGCGATAATTGCCTCGGATCTTCTCCACGTCGTCTTCGAACATAACCAGACGCAACAACGTATAATAATCCGGCGGACGATCTCCTTCCGGAATTCCCAGCCATTCCTTGTAGACGTCGATTTCAGACACGCAATTGACTCCCCTCGGCAGTTTCAGATCTCAGAACGGCGAAAGTATAC
>CANHVD010000089.1 GCA_947463775.1 Planctomycetaceae bacterium
CTGATCATTACACTGTTGGCGATCCTCGGGTACGTACGCCCGCAGTCCGTGCGAGAACTCTTCGTTTCGCCGGGCAAAGAGAAAGCTGCCGCAAAGCAGGCAAACGAAGAAGCTTTCCGCGCCGTGCCCGACGTTGATCCAGTGAGCCTTTCTGAGTCGGACGCCGTGATGGTCGTCAAGTCGACATCGTTTTTTACTCCGCAAGGGGCGAAGGCGATGAGACATGTCGTGAGTACGCTGGAAGAGCTGGACTACGTCAATCGCATCCTGTGGATGGATCGAGTTCCCATGCTGAATATTTTCGGTCTCTCGGAGCCCCTGTTTCCTCGCTCAGAGGCCTCCTCCGAACGATTTGAGGCCGCCAAAATCAAGGCCATGAAACATCCGCTGGTGGGCGGACATCTGGTTTCTGAAGACGGTCAGACCATGTTGCTGCTGATCACCTTCGACTGGGACTTTGTACGAAGTGACGAACAATGCACGACGGAATTGCGAGCCGTGGCCGAAAAGGCGGCCGCTGAATTCCCGGACGTAAATGTCAGCTTCATGGTGACCGGAGATACCCCAGCCCGCATTACTTACATGCAGGCTCATGAAGCCAATCAGGTGAAGTATCAGCTTATTGGGTACGGTGTCATCGCTGTGATGGCCATCATTCTGTTTCGCGGTATTCGCGCGGTGCTGGTTGTGTCGCTGGCCCCGGCGATAGGTGTCTTCTGGACGATGGGGTTCCTGCGCTTCTTCCAACTGGAGGACAACCCATTTAATGACGTGATTCTGCCCGTGTTAATCAGTCTCGTTGGCTTGACCGACGGAGTGCATCTGACTGTTCAAATTCGCAAAATGCGAGCGGCTGGATTGACCGAACGGCTGGCGGCCCGAACAGCTTTGCATGAAGTCGGCTACGCCTGCATGTTGACGTCGTTAACGACTGCGATTGGATTTGGATCGTTGTCGCTGGCGGATAACGTCTGGGTGAAAGACTTCGGCTGGTGCAGCGTCATCGGCGTAACACTGACATTTATTGCCGTTGTGGCCATCGTGCCGCTGGTCTGTTCAACTCGCCTGGGCCGCAATATTCATCTGGGACATGAAAAGAGCCTGATCGATCGCAATCTGACTCGAATTGGAGCCCTGGTTGAGTTGGTTCTGCGAGCTCCCAGGCTAATTACTACTCTCAGCATCGCAGCGACAGTCATCCTTTTGGGGATATCACTGACTCTTCGTCCGGATCAACGCCGAGCCAATGCTCTGCCTGAGAAAAGCGAAGCCTATCTGGCAATGATGGAGATGGATAAAGCTTTGGGAGGACTGGAGTTCTCTGAAGTTGAGATCGAGTGGTCCGCGAAAGTTGCGGATGATTCTCCTGAAATTCTGAAGACCATTTCCGAAGTCGATGATCTGCTGAAATCAGAGCCGATGATTGGCTATCCGTTGTCCATTCGTAACCTCGTCGATTCTCTGCCGGGCGAAGGTCCGGCTGAAGAACGTATGTCGATGATTGAATTGTTGCCGCCTCCTTTGAAGCGAGCGTTCTATACTCCCGAGCGTCGTCGAGGCGTTGTGACATTTCGAGTGCAGGACCTGGGGATCGCAAAGTTTGATCCGGTCTTCGAGCGAATTACGGAGGGACTCAAGACGATCGAGTCGCGACATCCCGGGTTCACAATGAAGCTGAGTGGAAGCGCCATCTGGCGTTGGAAGAATCTCTACCAGATCGTGATCGACCTGACAGCGAGCCTCGGGTCGGCCGCCCTTATCATTTTTGGATCTCTCGCGTTGGCCTATAAATCTCTGCGGATTGGCTTGATCTCTATCGTGCCGAATATTTTTCCGCTGGCGGTGACCGGGACATGGCTGGTCTGGAGAAACGAGTCTCTGGAACTGACCAGTGTCTGCGCATTCACTGTCTGCATGGGAATTGTCGTCGACGACACAATTCACTTTCTGAGTCGATTCGACGAAGAACGTCGCACGGCGAAGAATCGTCACGAAGCAATCCGTAAAGCCTTTGGCAATGTCGGTGTCGCCATGGTGATGACCACAGCGGTGTTGGTAGCGGGCTTTGGAACAGTGGCTTTCAGTGACTCACGTGATCACCATATCTTCGCGTCCATGGGAGCCATCACGATCGCAGCAGCTTTGTTCGGTGATTTGGTTATGCTTCCCGCAATGCTCGCCTGCTTTGCAGAAAAAACTGACGAAGAGAAATTGCTGTGACACGCTGGAAAACTCGTATGAGACGCCTTCTGTTCTGGGTTGGCTTGCTGTTGACGATTGTCGGTGGCGCAATGGGCTCGACCTATTGGTGGTGGTTTCACGCGCCGTATTCGCTGACTCCCGGTATTGTCTACGGCCAACGCGATGACAAGCCGCTGGTGATGGATGTGTTCCAGCCGCCGAATCACAACGGCGCGGGCGTTATCCTGATGGTAAGCGGTGGATGGAAGTCCGGGCCGGGTTCCATAAGACCTTTTCTGTTTGCTCCGTTCCTGCGGCGAGGTTACACGGTCTTTGCCGTGCAACACATTTCTCAACCAGAATGCCAAATTGGTGATATCGTCGACGATGTTCTCCGCTCAGTGAGATTCATTCGGCATCATGCAGCCGATTACAAGGTCAACCCGGATCAACTGGGAGTGATCGGCGGCAGTTCCGGTGGGCATCTTTCACTGATGCTGGGAACTCGCGGAGGTCCCGGCGATCCGCTCGCCGCTGATGAGATCGATCGTGAATCCAGTGCCGTGCAGTGCGTGGCTTGTTTTTATCCTCCCACAGATTTGCTGAACCTCGGGACATCGACAGAGAATCCCGGCGATGGCGGGCCACCAAAGAGTTTTCGCAAAGGGTTCGGTCCAAAAGCAGAAGCGATGGACACCTGGAAAGAACTGGGTCGTGATCTGTCACCGATCTATCACATCACTCCGCAAATGCCACCCACGATGATTGTGCATGGCGATGCCGACACGCTGGTCACAATAGATCAGTCCGAGCGTTTTATTGCAAAGGCCGAAGAACTGGGTTGCAAAGTCCGCTTCGAAACTCGCCCCGGGAAAGGTCACGGCTGGCCGACGATGTTTCTCGATATCGTGCGTTTCGCCGATTGGTTCGATGAGCATCTGAAACCGCAATAGCGCCGCCGAAAACCCTGAGAGGCTGTGAATTAAGTGTAGGGTGGGACCAGCGGAGCGCTGGCCCACGATCTGGAATGCCGCAAATTGGTACGCAGGCGTTCGCTGGGGCGAACTTGTCACAACCTACAAATTGCATTGTTCTTCTGTAGGGTGTGACAAGTGAGCCTTAGCGAGCGCAGGCTCACCGGTTGAGTCTCCGGATCATTCAAGCAGGAAGTTATTTCGGGACTTTTTTAAGGCTCACTTGTCCCACCCTGCGGCTTCTACAAATTCACAACCTCAGACGGCCCGCTCTACGACATTCCGTTCGCAAGCTGAGCGTCATTCTGGGACGGCTATTTTCGTCGTCGAATCCACCGGATGGGCAACGTCACGGCCAGCACCGTGGCAATGATGATTCCGGCAATGCCAAAGCCGCGAAGGATGGAGTAGCCTTCAATATTTCGCTCGGCAAGAATCAGTACCGACGATCCCACCATCAGCCCGGCGATCACGAGCCCGATTGCGATGGTGCCGCTGGCATGTTCCAGAGTGTCGTCGTTCAGGCGATCGATACCGTGATGCCGCAGATTCACGCTGAACTCACGCCGCCGAAGCTGATCCAGCACATCGCGTACTTCGTCCGGCATATCTTCCAGAAGGGAAAGATACCGCTGCGCAGTGGTGACGATTCGATCCTGAGCCGCCTTGAAACCGTAGCGGTCGCGGATCAGCTTTTCGAGTTGAGGTCGGCCGTGTGAAATCAAATCGAACTGCGGATCAATTTCTTTCGCAGCTCCCTGAATTGTCGATAACGCCTTGATCAGAAACACAAGATCGGCCGGACATTGAATTCGATAGCGACGCAGCAGAGCGAAGAATTCCTCCAGCAGTCCGGCCATGTCGAGCGAATCAATGGTGCCCCGTTCGAAGCGAGCCATGAAGCTCCAGGCATCTCGCCGAAACGCCCGATCGAACTTCAGCGACGTTTCCGCACTGCATAAGGCCATGGTTGCTTCGATGACGCTGTCGAGATCCGAATTGATGACCGACATCACCAGAGTCGCAAGATCCTGCATGGTCTGGCGATCAATTCGCCCGGTCATGCCGCAGTCGATGAAACAGATGCTGCCGTCAGGCATCGCAAAGATGTTGCCGGGATGAGGATCGGCGTGAAAAAAACCGAATTCCAGGCACTGTCGAAAAACTGCCTCCGCACCTTTCGAAACGATGGACCGTCTTTGCTCGTGCGTCATCGCCGCAAAATTCGTCTCGGACAGAGCTGTTCCCTGCACATGCTCCAGCGTCAGAATCCTGCGGGTACTCGACTGCCAATACACATTCGGAAAGTGAATCTTCGGATCATCCGCAAAATTCTTGCGGAACCGATCCGTCGACCGACCTTCATGCAGCAGGTCCACTTCCCGTGTCAGTTCCTGCTGAAACTCACGCACTGTTTCGACAGGGCTGTAACCCAGTTCGCGAAATCGATTCTCCGTTAGGCGAGCCAACTCCATCAGGATGTCCATGTCGGACTCAATGGTCTCTTCGATACCCGGCCGCAGAATCTTCAGCACGACGCTGGTTCCATCAGCCAGTACGGCAGAATGCACCTGCGCAATCGATGCGGCGGCCAGCGGCGTTTCTTCGATGGATCGGAACAGGGTCGTCAGGCGATCGCCGTATTCTTCGTCCAGCCGCTTCTTAATGTCCGCATAGGGGACCAGCGGGCAATTTGAACGCAGGCGACGCAGCTCGTCGGCCAGTTCGGGCGGAACAAGGTCCGGACGAGTACTAAGTACTTGCCCCAGTTTGATAAACGTGCCACCCAATTCTTCAAGAGCTTCACGCACGCGTACTTCAACCGGCGTAGAAGCAGACGCATCGGATTTGGAACGCAGCAGGATTTCCTGTCCACGCTCGATCATACGCTCGATACCGGTGTCAGACAGGATCTGTCGAAATCCATGCTTCGCCAGAACCGCAATCACTTCGGCCGCGCGACGAGTATTCCGGATGCCGCGACGAATCCCAATGGGATCACTCACGACGCCTGTTCCTTACTATCTGCTGCAGCTACCGTTGCGTCTGAAGAGGAAGCCGTGGGCTTTTGTCGCGATGGATCCAGTGCATCGGCTGCTCCCGCCAGCAGTCCACTCATCGCTCCCAGCAAAGCTCCGGCCGTCAGTTGAGCGGTGCGCAGAACAGTCTCCGCTGCTTCTCCGGCCGTCTGAACCGGATGCTTCGTGACAGCATCAACGGAAGATTTCAGGACTGGAGTTACCGCCGCGGCTGATCGTTCCGCGTGAGTCTTCAATTCCTTTGCAGCCGTCCCGGCTTCCTCGGTCACGCGATTCGTAAAGTACTTGACCGTATCCATCAGGATATCGCTGATCCCGCTCAGATCCTTCTTTGCGCGATCCAGATCCTGGTTGGCGAAACGCTGGCCGCGATCCGTAGCTTCCTGAACTGCGTATTGAGTGGACTGAGCCACTGTGGAAAGTCCGGACGTGACGCCATCAATCACATTGCGGAGGACACTCTCGGGATTGTCCGGAGCCGACCGCTTAACAATCTCCGTCGCGCTCTGCACAATTCCGCTGACGGCAGCACGAGCTGAAGCAGTGGTCGCTTCACTGCTGCGAAACAGACTGACGACCACATCACGAACTCGATCACGCACATCTTTGCCTGATTCAACAGCTTCCCGAATCGCTTCAGAAAGGGGCACGGAAGACTCCGGAGTCGTTTCGTTCGGTACAGTGCCAGAAGATTCTGTCATGAGTCACTCTCTCACTGATTGTGTACTGAATGGAGCCGGGAATTCCAACGCCACTCCGATCAGATTCTATCCGTGGCTATCTCAACAGGCAAATTACAGTGTGCACGCCACCACGGCGGCGGATTTTATCAAGATGGGACAGCCTGTAGGGTGTGACAAGTTCGCCCTGGCGACCGCAGGCACACCAGTTGGCAGCAAAAATGGTGTGCCCGCGCTCCGCTTGTCACACCCTACAAAACACTCAGATTCAATAAGTGCGTTGCCGTGCGCAGGCCACCGGCCGCTCGTCACAGCATCCAAATGCTGTTACTTGATCGGCACCAGTTGCACCGCGTCCGCGTGAACGTTCCCCTGAGCACCTTTCGTGAACAATTCCACGGTGCCTTTTGTCCCCGCACTGACGTCGATGAGGCCGATGGAATGGAAGCCGTTGTCTAATCCGGCAGGCTCGGTCATGTTAACCGTTGTCTCCTGCGACTTGTCATTGACAGTCAGTTTCACGCGAGCCGTCTTCGCGCGGTTCTCGTGAGGTAACCATGCGATGCGTACATCGTAACGCCCGTTTTCGGTGACCTCGAAAGGAAACTTAATCGTTGCCTCGTCGCCGGATGCATAAACGTAGCCGTATCCAACATAGCCCTTCAGTCCTGTACCCTCGGTCCACGTTCCGGTTTTCTCGGCCTCCCGATCATCAATAACGATTCCGCCCAGCTTGGCAGCATTCAGGCCAGTTGGCGGTCCCATTGATCCAGCCAGTTCCATCGCGTCATCCGGAATCTGCACTTTGTCATAAACCGTATCTCGACGAGCTTTCCCGGGCAGCTTCAACAGATCCAGCAGTTCCGCCAGATAGCGATCATGCACTTCGCGAGGAGTACACTCGTTGAATACGCAAACGCTGGCGGCTCGTCCTACGACTTCACCCATCATGCCGCAGGTCTTCATCACGCGAGTTGTCCCCAGGGCTTCATGCGTTACGCTGATGTTTCGCCCCGCCATAAACAGATTGTCGATGTTTCGCGAATAGAAGCAGCGATACGGCACGGGGTAACCATAGTTGCGATCGATCCGCTGATCGTGCACCGCGATGCTGATGAAGGGATTGTCGGGAAACTTTTTCGCGTACTGATCTTTCGGATAATGAAGATCGATCGACCACGTGCTGGGCACGCATCCGTCGGCGAATTCTTTCTTCGAAACAACATCGTCCTGCGTCAGCACAAGATCCCCCATCAGCCGCCGTGATTCTCGCGGACCGCCGATGTATGCCACCCAGGTCAGGATCGCGGTCTTGTGCTTGTCGGCCCCGTCACGATTTTTCATAGCATTGAAGGCACCGAAGACCGCTCGCAGATTCCAGTCGCGAATACCTTCTGAATCGCCGATCGCGTCTTTGTCAAAACCACTTTCCCAGAACCATTGACCATGATGGTCGCGCGGATACGGAAAGTCATCCATCGTCAGGTCTAAGGCCCAGGGTGTTTCCGGAAATGATGCGGGCTCCTTGAGTTCATCCCAGGCCCACATGTTGCTCATTCCCATGCGGCCTTTTTCTTCCATTTCCCAGTCCGCGTTGGCCAGATAGCCAATCGTGCCATGGCCTGTGCAGTCGCTGAACAGTCGACCGAAGAATTCGGAATGCTCACTCGTGCGAGTATTGAAAGCGGTAACCGATACGATATGGTTGTTCTCAGTCTTCACGGCGTAAGCGTGATGATTCAAAAATAGATCAATGTTCTTCTCATCGCGGACGATTTTCTCTTTCAAATCGTCGCCAAACTCTTCTGCTCGGCCCGGAGATTTTGTCGCTTTGTCGGCGAACTCTTCAATAATCTCGCCGATGCGAGGAAACTTGCCGCGACGAATATTGCCCATCGCCCAAACTCGAACTTCACTGCTGCCGTTGCCGCCGAGCACCGGGCGATCCTGAATCAGCGCGACCTTGCAGCCCATGCGAGCCGCTGAGATCGCTGCTCCCATACCGGCGTAACCACCACCGATAACAACCAGATCGTAGCCCTCGCGTTTTGTTGGATCGGCATTCAGTCCAAGCTGTTCACGACGCCAACCGGACAGCGGTTCCTTGTCATTTGGCGGACCGTTCTTTGCAACTTCAGAGTCAGCCTTTGTAAAGAAGATCGCATCGCAACGACCGTCGAATCCGGTCAGGTCATGCAGAGCAATTGCGACGGACTTCTGAGTAATTTCCACCGTCCCGCCAGTCTGCCATCCCCACTCGACGCCCGTGGTGCCAAAGGTTTCGGTCAGAGGCTTGCCGTCGATCAGTAGTTGAAATCGTCCCGGGTGACCTTCGACCTTCCAGCGAGCGACCCAATCCTTTGTTCGCACAAAGACTTTGTAAGTGCCGGTCTCTGCGAACTCTACCGTCGTGGAAGCATCGGGCACCGGTTTACCCAGCCCATGAGCCAGCATGTACGGCGAACCCATCTCACGGATGAACTGAGTATCCAGACTCCAGCCGCCTGGATTGGTGAAGCTCTCGGCTTCAACCAAAACGTCTTTTGCCATCGTGATTGACGAACAGCTCAGTAGTATCGCTAAAAAACACATCCGCATCTGATTCATCTCCGAAAATTGGCTTGTACCACCAAAGTTTCGCGAAGAATCATCCGGCTTGCAATGGATCAGCAGCACGGCCCGATCACAGGGAGTTCAGGTGAGCGAAAGACTTCCATTGGAATCACCAAATTGTGTTGTCTCTGTGCCGAACGTATCCAGCATTGAAACAAACAGATTGGACATCGGCTGCGAAGGAGCTTTCAGGAAGCGACCGGTTTTGATCTTTCCACCAGCATGCCCAGCCAGGATCACTGGCAGATTATCATGTGAGTGTCGGTTCCCATCGGCTATCGCGCCGCCATAAACGATCATTGAATTGTGCAGCAAGGAGTTTCCGTCAGTGTCGATCGTGCTGGCCATGCGATCCAGGAATCTGGCAAAGCGTGCGATATAGAAGCGATCGATCTGAGCGACCTTCTTCGCCAGCTCCGGCTCCTGTTGGTAATGTGTCAGATGATGATGACCTTCCCGAATGCCGATCTGAGGAAAGGTGCGGTTGCTGCCATCGTAGGCCAGCAGCAATGTGGCAACGCGGGTACTATCGGTCTGAAAGGCCACGATCAGCATGTCGTACATCAGATCGATGTAATCGCCGAAGTCCGCCGGTATTCCCGCGGGAGTCGTCTGATCGACATCGGGCAGTTGATTGTGCGTCTCGGCCGCTTTCAGGCGTAGTTCCATGTCGCGAATGACGGTCAGATACTCATCAAACTTCTGCCGATCTTCCACGCCGATGACCTTCTGCAGATCAGACGCTTCTTCCAGAACGAAGTCCAGCACGCTGCGTTGAGTCTTCTGACGCAGTTCGTAATTCTTTCGCCGCTCGGCGCGATCTCCGGATCCGAACAAACGCTCAAAGACCAGTCGCGGATTCGCTTCCGGCGTAACCGGCGTTGTTGGTGAACTCCAGGCAAGGTTGTACTGATAAGCACACGCGTAGCCGGAATCACAGCTGCCCGAATTGCGGATCAGGTCCGATGATAACTCCAGCGACGAAAGCCGAGTCTGCTGGCCGACTTTCTGTGCCGCCAACTGATCGACGGAGACGCCCACAAAGATATCATTGCCCGCCGTCTTGCGTGCTCGCGCCCCAGTCAGAAACGTCGCACTGGCTCGCGCGTGATCGCCGGCCCCGTCGCGCCCCGCCGTAGCGTTGATATGATCGAGGCCGCTGATCACCTGGAAGTGTTCTTTGAGTCCAGACAATGGCTCCATCGTTGAGTTGAGCTGAAAATCGTCGGTCGGAAACCAATGGTCCTGCTGCACGCCATTCGGAATCGACATAAATGCCATCCGCAAGGGAGCACCCGATTCCGTGGTGGCCACTCCAGAAATCGCTGGCTGAGCCCCCAACACGGTTCGCGGCTGCAGCGACGCCAATGCCGGCAGTGCAATTGAGACTCCAAGTCCTCGGAGAAAGCGTCGACGACTGGCAAGGTTTGACCGAAGAGTTTTCTGATTCATAACAAAGCTCCAGTACTCAGCATCTCGGTAGGTTGGACATTTCGGTCCGACTGCGATTCGAAGACCAGGAACACCCATCGTACCGCAACATCAACGGCGTTTCTGAAAAGGAGCCGACAAAACAATTCCTTCGATCAACTCTCGGAATCGTCCGTCACCAGCTTCAAGTCTCGCCACAATTAGATCAACTGTGTGCTCGTCGGTGTACTCCAGTCCTCGACCTGTCGCAAAGATCAGCATCTTTTGAGTCAGGCAGCGATAAAAATCAGATGCTCGATTCTCCCGCAGAACTCGTTTCAGTTCACGAACGTCGTTGAAGAATTCTCCGCTGATTAAATGGCCCGACGCATCGATCGGCGATCCATTTTCTTCAGTCCTCCAGGTTCCGACCGCAGAAAAATTCTCCAGAGCCAGGCCCAGTGGATCCATGCGAGAATGGCACGATGAACACAACGCGGATTCACGATGAGTGGCCAGAAGTTCGCGCGGAGTCGGCTCTCGGTCGCCGAATTTTTTAGCGGCTGCCTCCAGTAACGGGACATTCGGAGGCGCAGGCGGCGATGGTGTCCCCAGCAGGTTATCCAGAATAAACAGGCCTCGCTTTACAGGAGACGTGCGCGTCGGATTGGAAGTCACCAGCAACATCGATCCATGCCCCAGAATTCCACCGCGAGGACTATTTTCCGGCAGATCTACTTTCCGCATTTCCTTACCTTCGACGCCCGGAATTCCATAGTGCTCGGCGAGAGCTTGATTAAGGAACGTATAACGACTGTCGAGCAGCTCCAGAACGCTGCGATTTTCACGTGCCACATATTCGACGCAGAGTTCGGTTTCTTTCTGCATCGCTCGTTTCAGTTCCTGGCCGAACTTATCGGAGATCTCACGCAGTTCGCGCAGGCGAGCACGTTGCTGCTCTTCCTCGGGAGGAATCTTGTCGCCTTCACGGACACGGCCACGTCCTCGGAACTTTGCTCGCAGTTCCTCGTATTCCTGTGAGTATCCTAGCACGGCGATGGCATCAACAGTGCTCTGCGTCACATCGCGAGTTCTCAACCATTGCCCGACAAAGTTACGCAGGAATTCTTTTGATCGGTCGTCACGCAACATGCGGTCAACCTGTGTGGAGAGTTGGCTTCGAAGTTGTTGTTTCTCGGCAAGTTGCAGCAGTTCATCATCGGGCATTGTGGACCAAAGAAAATACGACAGCCTCGAGGCCAGTTCATAGTCATTCACGTCGGCAAAGCGTGAACCGTTCTTTGGGGGTTCAACGGATTCGACTCGAAACAAGAATCGGGGCGATGCAAGAACGGCCACCATGGCCTGACCAATGCCGGATTCAAATGTCGCATCCGGCTGCTGCCACGCGGTGTCACAAATTTCCTGCAGCCTTTCGATCGTTGCGGAATTCGCAGGGCTGCGAAACGCCTTTGTGGCAAATCGCTGCAGCACTTCTGCCGCATATTGTCGACGCTGTTCAGGATCTTTGGGTGGCGAGTCGCGATGAAAGAAGCGATCGTAGCCTCGAGGATGCTCCGTGCCGACGGCTCCCTGAGGTCCCTCAATACGCACGGTGTCGATTTCAAAACGCACGAAGCTGTCTTTGTTTGACGACTCCTCTACAGCGGCATCGGGTTTGATCGGGATGAGTTCGAAGGAAAGTTCGTGATCACCGGAAGTCAGCTCTTCCGTCAGCTCAGACTTTACCAGTTTGTTTTCATCCCAGCCAAATTCATTGCGAGTTCTTTCCTGACCGTTGATACAAAATACTACGGTGTAACGAGCCGGATCGAATTCAAAAGATCCATGCAGGCGAACTTCATTGCGAATTAAATACAGTCCTGCCGCTTTGATGTGAAACGTCTTTCGCAGCAGGAAAGGCTCTTTCCCCGACACGCTGTTCCCATCTCTGTTCTTTTCGCTGTCTCGAAACTCGCTACCAGAGATCTTCTGAGACGGTGCGATCCAAGTCGCCTTGGGAACTCCCTGCTCCACAATGCTTTGGGCGGCTCGCAGATATTTCTCCATCAGCAGCGGAGAAAAGCTGAGCGCGTCGCCCACATTGTCAAAGCCGAATCCGGAATCATCCGGAGGGAATATCAACGTGGCATCAAAGTCAATGCCCATCAGGTCGGAGACAGTATTCCCATACTCCGATCGATTCAATCGGCGAGCCACATTCGGGCCGGGATCAATTTCTTTCGGATCAATTCGAAAGGCACTGAACTTGATCCATCGCATTAACAGGTCGCGTTCCTGAGCGGTCAGGCGAGGTTCCTCAGGAGGCGGCATCACTCCGGCACGTACGTTCTTCAGCACATTCCACCAGACTTCGGGCTTCTGCTGAGCCATCGCGTTGTTGGTAAACTGATCCAGAACCAGACTGCCCTCTGACGCTCCGTCGCCATGGCACTTAAAACATCGTGCCTTCAGAATCGGCACGATGTTGGCTTCATACTCCCCAATGTCTTCGGCGTGGCTGATTGGTGTCAACGCGGGAACGGTCACGAGTAATATCGCGAAACAGGTCAGAAAACTTCTGGTCAAAATCATTTCACGAAACTCCGTGACAGCACGCAGCCTGAGGTCAGCACTTGACTTCCATTTCAGCAGGATATCATAGCCGCGAGCAACAGTCCCGGATGCACACAGAGTCGTTCGGAAAAGAGAGCAGTCGCCGATTTTGACAGGCTATGACCCCCTTGTGTGAAAAAGGAGAACTTCTACTGTCTTGAGAAAGTAGAATGTGCCCTTTTATGGGATCGATTGCACCCAGGCAATGTCCTGAAATCCATGATGCTGTACCGGCTTCGAGGTGGCTGTTATGCTCAGGGGACCACGCCCGGATCCGGGCCGCTTTTTCCTGCCGAGTCGACTCAATCTCCACCGGAGCCGCTCATGAAATCCTTCCCTCGAATTACCGTCAACAGCCTAACGTTTCTGACGATAAGCCTTTGCTCTGTCATGGCCAGTGGTCAGCAGAATGATGAATTTGCGAACCTGCAGTCGCAGTATGAATCACAGCAACAAGCGGCGCTGAAAAAATACTGTCTGAACTGCCACTCGGCGGCGGAAAAACAGGGCGAACTCGATCTGGAACAATTTACCTCCGTTGCTGACATGCGTCGCAATGTTGTGCCGTGGCAGCGAGTTGTCGAGATGATGGACGATGGCGAGATGCCTCCGAAAGACGCGGAAGTTCAGCCATCTAAAGAAGAGCACAAAGCTCTGCGGAACTGGGTGCGAGCTGTCCTCGATGCGGATGCGAAAGCCAATGCGGGTGATCCGGGGCCGGTTGTGCTGCGTCGTCTGAACAATGCAGAATTTACTTACACGATTCAGGATCTGACCGGGGTGCCTCTGCAACCTGCTCACCAATTCCCTGTCGACAGTGCTGCCGGAGAAGGTTTCACCAACGTCGGTAATGCTCTCGTGATGTCTCCGGCATTGGTCCAGAAGTATTTGGATGCGGGCAA
>CANHVD010000090.1 GCA_947463775.1 Planctomycetaceae bacterium
AGCTTTCAATTGCCGCTGGTCATGGTGTTCCTGGAACGCATTGGCATCTGCACGGTCGACACTTACAAGGACAACTGGCGTATCGCTGTGCTGATCATTTCGATCGCGTCGATGGTTCTGACGACATCACCAGACCCATGGAGCATGATGCTGATGATGTTCCCGTTGCTGTTCCTGTATGTGCTGGGAATCTTTATGTGTCAGTTCCGTATCGGTGCCCCGGCCTCTGCAATTCGCTGATCCACCGCTGAACACTGAGAAGACTCTCCTGTTCAAAACCGACGCCTCTCAACAGTCGAGGCCGTTCGAGAACAGGAGCAAACCAAGGACGCGGAACACCACAACGCCCTGCGATTCCTCTGTTATCTCTGCTACCTCCTGTTCAAAACTAACATATCTGAACAGTCGATACAGTTTGAGAACAGGAGCAAGCAGAGGGCGCAGAGAGTCACAACGCCCTGCGATTCCTCTGTTATCTCTGCTACCTCCTGTTCAAAACCGACGCATCTCAACAGTCGATATAGTTTGGGAACAGGAGCAAGCAGAGGACGCAGAGAATCACAACGCCCTGCGTTCCTCTGTTATCTCTGCTACCTCCTGTTCAAAACTGACGCATCTGGACAGTCGAGGCCGTTCGAGAACAGGAGCAAGCAGAGGGCGCGGAGAATCACAACATTCTGCGATTCCTCTGTTATCTCTGCTACCTCCTGTTCAAAACTGACGCATCTGAACAGCCGAGGCCGTTTGAGAACAGGAGCAAGCAGAGGGCGCAGAGAATCACAACGCTCTGCGATTTCTCTGTTATCTCTGCTACGTACTGTTCAAAACAAACGTATCTGAACAGGAGCAAACAATGGGCGCAGAGAATCTCAACATTCTGCAATGAGGACTTGTTTACTCTGTCGGCCCGGATGCGAGAAATCTCATCATCCGAACCGCCGAATGCCCGCTCTAAACGAAGAACGGCGAGTCCACTTTTGCAACTACTTTGGGTTTGCCAGTTTGATCAGGTGCTGATCGCTGCGAACATAAAGACCACCGTTGGAGGCACCTGGACTGCAGAGGATCGTCTCGGCCAGATCCAACTCAGAAATGACAACTCCCTTGTCGGCTTCCGGCTTCACGACGAACGCCGTTCCCGATTCGTTGAACGCATAGATGTAGCCACCGGCGGCAATCGGAGTGCTGCTGAAACTACCCTTCAGCCGTAACTGCCAGACTCGTTCCCCGGTTGATGTATTGCCCGCAGAAAGAACTCCCGCATTGTTCATCACATAGGCCATGCCATCGATCACCACTGGACTTGGAGTGGCTGGACTGAGTCCCGCAGAATTCCAGAGTTCTTCGAATTTCTCCCCTGACGGTCGAATAGCCGTGAGACCGTTCGAAGGAATCACAATCGCCCCGTCGCTGACTGTCGCCGAGGGAATCGTGGACGCTCCTTTTTCGAAGTTCCACACGATTTTGCCAGTCTCGGGATCGACCGCCGTCAAGCCCTTCGACGACTGCAACAACGCCAACGCTGGCTGATCATTCGTCGCAGGAAGAACAGACGGTGACGTCCAGTTGGCCGCGCGAGGTCGTTCGATTTGCCATTTTGTTTCGCCGGAAACAGTATCGACGCCGCATGCGAAGGCTTCAGCATCGCTCTCAACCTGCACGACAACCGTGCTGCCGATAACAACTGGCGACGATGACATCCCAAGACTATTGCTGGCATTCGGGAACTCGCTGCCGAGTCCTCGAAACCACTGCAGTTTGCCCTGCATGTCGAGACAAATCAGGTCATTGCTGGAGAAGAATGCGTAAACTCGTTCCCCGTCGCTGGCCATCGTCGGTGTGGCATTGCACATTTTATCGTGAGTCATCGTGCGCCCGGTCGCATCGAACTGGCGCTGCCAGACCTGCTCGCCGGAGTCCGCATTCACACACACCACATGCAGCCGATCCTGCCCGTAGCCTGAGCTTGAGGAAACAAAGACCTTGTCGCCGACAATGATGGGCCCCGAAAGGCCTCGACCAGGAAGCGGAGTTTTCCAGGCAATCGTTTCGCCGCTCAATTCGGTCGGCAACGATTCACCAACGGCGACGGAGTTTGCTGCGTTGCCGCGAAACTGTCGCCAGTCCGCCCCGAAGGAGGAATCACAGGCTGCTAAAGCCGCCAAAACAGATGTCCCCAGGATAATGCGTTTCATCGATTTTCTCCTGAAGAGACATCATTCTTTGCAGTAGTGGAAACAGGCAGAACGGCCGAACCCGTGCTGTCACAGACACGCAGCTGAAATTGGTACTTCTGAGCCCAATCCTGAGTTTGCTCGTTCTGGCAAACCTTCAGCAGCAGAATATTCTCGCCAGCCTTCAGAGACACAGGAACCTTGTACTGATCCATCGCTGAGCTACGATGATACTCTTCGCGTTCGAAGACAAGTTTTCCGTTGACCCACAGTTTCCATGCATTCGGAGTTCCAAGGCGGACTTCCACGTTCTGATCTCGATCACTTTTCCAGGACGTTGAGGCATACATCAACGAACCTTTGTAGTTCTCAATCTGCTTGGCAATATCCAAAACACCATAATCATCTTCCGTGACAACAGCCTGCCATTTTACCTTGCCCAACTGGCCGTCATATTCGACGGCGGGATCGAGCGGCTTGCCCTCGGCCGCCGTCGTCTCTGGCGTGTAAGCCACGGCAAATCCTTTTTCTTCTTTGTTGTCGAATGGACCAATCACCATCCATTGTGACAAGAAGCCGAAGTGTTTTTGAATATTGACCGTCTCACCATTCTTGCGTAGCGCTTCGGCAATCTGTTTGACCTGATCTTCGTGCACAGCACCTGACATCGCTTTCTGGTAGATCGGAGTCGCAGCAGCGGCCTCAGCGGCGGACGCTTCATTGATCAATTTCGCGACGGCATCACGTCGAAACTCCGGGCTGGGATCCAGCAACATATCCGGAATCAGTTCAGCTTCGATTGCCGCGTCCTGGTCTCGCAATGTTTCATAGGCGAGGCGGCGGGCGATCGGGGACTCAGAGCGGTCCGCGATAAAACCTTTCAACTCCTCCACAGGCAACGGTTTTGACGCTGCTTTTTCTGCCGTCACAATCTCTTCAAACGCGTTTCTTAGCCAGTTGACAGCCAGAGGAGAAGAACCTTTAAAGCCCTTCAGCACGGACAACATTGCCCCGGAGGATGCGAGGGAATCCACAGCTTTGCGAGCAACCCCGGTGCCTTTTCCGCCGGGTTCAATCGACTGCAGCAGTTTAATGGAGTCGGCAACATCGTCCGCACGACTACGTTCTGACGTAAACGTGAAAACCAGAATGGCTGAGAGTAACACACGACGATAAACGCAGTCCGCAAGCATTACGGCATCTCCGACAAGAACAACTGCTGCTGCCACGACATCGCAAGAATCGTGAGTGACAGACGTCTGAAAAATGCGTTCTAGCAATCCGTGAGAAAAAACTCCAGCAGCCAGAATCGCTTAACAGGAAATCAACATGGAGCGCGTTAGCGGCTGTAGGTGAATCTTTGCGGAATACGCGTGGGGGATAACCTGAGAATCTGTTCATTCTGCGAACCTCGAGTTGTTATCGATTTGAATTCTGCGAAAATTCGACCGGACAGCTGAGGATTCCTGACTCCCTCACTGTCGCCCCTGCACACCAGATTGAGAGCCCTGCTAATGCTGTTGATACTTCTTCGAGTTGCTTACCTGCTGATCTCGGCAGGGGCAATTCTTGCCTACATTACCACTGAAACGGTTGCTGGTCAGCCAGCGATGCTCCCGCGAATTATTGAGAACAACAAGGCAATTGCTTTTTTCGCCCTGCTGTTTATCTCGCAGATCGTGACGATTGCTGACGTTCTGGTTCGGAAAAAACGCATTGAGGTCATTTCGGCCATCTATTTTGGAATCCTGATCGGGGTCTTGTTGGCTTACTTGATGATCCAGGCATTGACACCGGTCGTCCCCATCTCGAATCCTTATCACACTGCTGTTGTCCTGATGACCCTGCTGATCTTGCCGTATATCTGCGTTGCTCTGCTGTTACAGACAAAGGATGACTTCCGCTTTGTCATCCCTTATGTGGAATTCCAACGGGATCTGAAAAGTGGCCGCCCGCTTGTCGTTGACAGCAGTTCACTAATTGACGGCCGAATAGCAGATGTCGTTGAGACTCAGATTATTGAATCGCAATTGATCGTGCCCGATTTTGTGTTGTCAGAAGTTCAGGATGTGGCTGATTCCAGCGACAAGAACCGCCGTATTCGCGGTCGTCGTGGCCTCGAAGTGCTCGCCAAACTTCAACAGAGCACCGTCGTTGACGTGAAGGTCATGGAGACATCTCGAACCGACTTTAAGATGATGACCGTGGACCAAAAAGTCGTCGCGCTGGCCAAGCAGATTCGCGGCGGAGTTATCACGAACGACTTCAACCTGAATAAAGTGGCCAGCGTTCAGGGCATTCCAGTCATCAACCTGAATGACGTCTCAAATGCCCTGAAGCCGCGTTACATCCCCGGTGAACGGCTGGTGATGAAGGTGATCAAGGAAGGCGAAGGTCCTGGACAGGGTGTTGGATACCTTGATGACGGGACTATGGTTGTCTGTGAGAATGCAGCCAATATGCTTGGCAAAGAAATCAACGTGATTGTGGCCAGTGTTCTGCAGAGCAGCGCGGGGCGCATGATTTTTGTAAAGATGGTTTTTAAGGCAGGTGAATAATGCGAACCGGCTTTGCCCTTCTGTGCGTCGCGATGACAAGTATCTTCATGGGGACCAGTCTTATGGCCAATGATTCGATTCAACGCATCGACCAGGGAAAGCAGCGAGGGAGTTCCACTGCCGTTGTTGTCCAAAGCGAACGATTGATCCATACAGGCCAGATCTTTCCGCTTGTTGTGGCTGACCAGACAAAAGGATCGGTCGCCGATCAACTCGCCAGTGTGATGAATCAAGCAAAAACGTCTTTGACGGAAATTAATGCGGGGGCGGTTATCAAGCTGAACCTGTATGTGACGTCGGAATCAGTGGCGGCTGAAGCGATGAAAGCCTTGCCGCAGTATTTCCCTGAGAACCAGCCTGCCGTTTCGCTGGTAGTGACGAAATTGCCATCACCGACAGTCGATGTCGGGGCGGACTTTGTTTCCGTTGTCGCTGATAAGGATCAGCCTGTCGTAGCTCGTTCATCACGAATGGGCGAACTCCCCAGCAGTTCCAGAATCTACGTGTCTGGTCAAGCAGAGCAGGACATGTCTCTGGCCGTCGCGACCCGCGAAACTCTCGAGAGTCTTCGCAAAACCCTGGTCTTCCTCGGCCGCAGCGATGCCGACATCGTGCAGTTGAAGGCGTTTATCCAGCCCATGCAGGATTGGAAGATTGTTCAGGCGGAAGTCGATGCGTTCTATGCCGGGCAGCCTGAGGTGCCGCTGATTCTGGTCGAATGGAAGTCGGGCGCGACAGTGCCGATTGAAATTGAGTTGATCGCAGCAGGAGGTAAGCCACCTGCAGACGCTCCGTCGATGGAGTACCTGACGCCTCCGGGAATGACAACGCCTACGGTTTACTGTCGAGTGTGCCGGATCAATCATCCGGGAACTATCTACGTCTCCGGTCTGTACTCAGAACATGATCGCACAAAGCATCCCGACAAAGCCGTGAATGGCGATCTGGAAGTTGAAAGCGTGTTCGCTCAACTGAAAGATGTGCTGGCGAAGGCGAACAGTGATTTTGAACATCTGGCGAAGGCGACGTACTATGTGTCTTCCGATGCCGCCAGCGCCAGCCTGAATAAACTGCGCCCCGGCTACTACAACCCACAACGACCTCCAGCCGCCTCGAAAGCTGCAGTCAATTCTGTCGGAGTCCCCAGCCTTGGGTTGACGATGGACATGATCGCTGTGCCCAACACAAAACCGTGACCGGACAGCGCCATATTGTCCCTTAGTGATTTTGTGTTTGCGTAGGGTGTGACAAGTGAGCCCCAGCGAACGCAGGCTCACCGTTTGAGTAACTCATTGTTTCCAGCCAGCCGTCATTTCGTGATTGTGCCCTGGTCCTGTAAGGCTTCGCATCAAGATCTACGGCGATAGATTACGGTCACAATCGATGATTACGGTGAAAGCGCCGCTGGTTGAGGAGTAGGCAGCTTTTCGTTTTCCGGCAACGCGCTTCCATTGGATTGCGACAAGCGAGCCTGTGCTGCGGCGTGCGTCGGATCCAGTCCAAGCGCTGCCCGGTACCACGCCTGGGCCAGCTCCTGCCGGCCAAGCGCAGCGGCCGCTTCCCCGATGCGATAACGCAGATCAGCATCTTCCGTCTGTTCCATCGCCTGATTCTGAAGCTCGTGCAATTTATCGTATCGGGCACGGTTCTCCTGCATGGCTTCCAGCTCGCGACGAGCATCCGCATCGCGTCCTGCTCGAGCGTAAGCCGAAGACAGTTTGTAACGAGGGATAAAGTCGAGCGGATCGATTTTTGCCGCTTGTTCGTAAGCCGCGATCGCTTCGGACTGCTTGCCACCCGACTCATAGAAGTCTCCCAGAGCCAGGCAGAGTATTGCTGGCGGTTCTGTCAGAGCGATTGCGGCCGTGACGATCGATGCCGCTTCGTCGCGACGACCGAGGGAATCAAGACATTGCAACCGCACGGTCAGAGCATCCGGTGATTGATCATCGGCTGCCAGAGTCGTTAACGCGGCGGCATACTCACGTTGTGAGATGAGCGACTCTGCCAGTTCCAGCCGGATTTCTGCAGCCAATGCTGGTTTCGGATGACGAGCCAGAGCTGCCTGATACGCTTCAACCGCCGCGGGATAGTCCTGGAAATCCTTCCGCATCAGACCGATAAGTCGGTGGGGGCGTGGGTCTTGAAGATCGAGTCGAGCGACCGTTTCAAGATGATGAATCGCGCGGGGATTTACTCCCAGGTCATAATAAAGTGCCGCCAGAAGGCGATGGGCGTCGATGTTCTCGGGCTGCTGCTGAAGCACGTCGTTCAACACTTGTTGAACGGCCTGGAATTGCCCCAGGTCGTAGTAGGCCTGAGCTGCAGCAATCGCAGCACGCGGTCTTAGCGATTCCGCACGAGCTGCATCGCGCAAGGGAACCAACGACGCCTGAGGAGACCCCGAGCGGATCAGATAAAGCCCCCGCAGAAAACGGACTTCAACAGATCGCTTGTCACGCTCGATCGCCGCAGTCATCACGCTCTGCAACGTTGCGGTATCCTGTGCCTGATAGGCGGCCCAGCCGTCTTCGACCAGTACAGGAAGCTCGGGCGGGGCTCCGCATCCGCATAGCAGCCACAGGCAGATCCCGCATAACAACGACTTATTGTGGAATTGCCGTTCTGTGTGTTTCATGGTCGGATCGCCAGCAATTCGGATCGCCCTTCAATCGCAATCCATTCGGTCTCCAGCGAAGGGACTGCAAAGCGTTGCTCGGTTCCCGACGGCCAGCGGACAGCAAGCCATTCTGCTGTCGCTCCTTCCGGAAGCCCCCAATGCAACGTTCTCGCTGACTGTGAGAGATAACTGCCGCCGCTGGTGACTTGCCGTACTCGCGCACCGGCCGAAGATTCCAGAGTCGCCTGCGCCCCGATCGCGTCTCTCGGCGACTGCCGCGCCACCATCGCTACTTGCACCCAACGCCCCTTTCGAGGCGACGTATTCAAGAGGACAGCGGCGGATTCGTTTGTCGGCGTCGAGACCAGGTCCAGATCCCCGTCGCGATCAAGATCTCCCGACGCTATTCCACGACCAATGTGACTTTCATCAAAATACGGGCCTGCTCCAGTGGTCGCATTCACCAGTCGTCGACCGGCCTGATTGGCAAGCAACAACGGTCGCTGCCGCACAGGAGCATTCGAGGGGATCACTTGTACGTGTCCGTTTGAAACCACGAGATCCTCATCGCCATCAAGATCCCAGTCGCCGAAAACCGTGCCAAAGCCGACGTAGTTTGCTCCGAGTGCACCAATCCCGGTGGCCTGGCTGACATGCTGGAACAATCCGGCCCCCAGGTTGCGATAGAGCGCAAAAAGTTCCCGTTCGTAGTTGGCAACCCAAAGATCGGGCCTGCCATCGAGATCGAAGTCTCCAAAGCTGACCCCCATGCTGCCATCCGGCGTCCCGACATCGCTCAGCGCGGTCCCGCTGAACATTCCCGTCTCAGTCATTGTGCCGTCGGCTTGCGCCCGGTAAAAGAAATTTGGCACCGTATCATTAGCAACGTAGACATCCAGCAGACCGTTTCCATCGAGATCCGCAATCAACACGCCAAGGCCTTTGCCATCGTCACGCAAACCGAGTTCTTTTCGTCCCGTGCGAAAGGTTCCGTCGCCATTCCCCAGAAAAACCTCATCAGGGAGCGGATTGAACTGACGCGGGGGACACACGTCCCGCTCACCGGTTACGTTAGGGCACAGGGGGTGATTGATCGGCGACCAGTCAACGTAATGAGCGACGTACAAATCAAGGACGCCGTCGTGATTGAGGTCACCCCACGCAGCCGAAGAACTCCAGAGGATGTCAGCCTTCAAGCCCGCGGAACTGACGATCTCCTGCCAAGTTCCATCACCCTGATTCTTCCAATATTGCAGCCCCTGGTAGCCTGTGATGACAAGATCCGGGAAGCCATCGTCATCGACATCCGCGATGGCCACACCATGGGAATAAGACGTCGTGGAAACAAAGCCCGCAGGCACCGTTACATCTTTTGCTGTTGAATCTCGTCCGCCGCGGCAAATGCGAGTTGGCCCCGGAAGCACTGACAGCTCTGGCGAAATCTCTCCTCCACCCGGAAAGACAGCATCAAGCCAGCCGTCGCGGTCAAAGTCCAGGAGTCCGACACCGCCGCCGAGGGATTCGAGAATAGCACGATGCCCCGCACCTTCCCCATTTTGGTAGCGTGGGATTCCCTCCGCACACCAGCCTGCCCCAACATTCTCAAAACGGAATGGGTTCTGTGCGTTAACTCCGTCTGGTGGAACCTGGTTGGCCGGTTCGCTGCCAACTGAAGATGTTGAACTATTAGCCGGAGACTTCGCCGTTTCGGGCGTGCAACCGATCAACAGTCCTAAGCAGATCAGAAACGAGCAAGTGACTCGTTTTCGATCAAGATTGAGCATTCGTGGCATGGTAAGCGACAAAGGACCTTCCGTCGACATTCGTGGGAATTTGCCGAATTGAGAAACTATTCTCAAAAGTGATCGCGGTTCGCTTGAGTGTTCGGACGATGCAAGCGTATACTCAGGTATGGTGCAAGAGTTCTGTCACAGTGGTCGCACGACTCCCTCTGTGCGATCGCCTGAATTGCCCATGAGGATAATGTATTTATCGCCCTTATCGGTCGATGTTGGCCGAATTCTCGGTCCGTTCGGACCCATTATTTCCCACGGAGTTATTTATGGTCAAGGTTCGTTTTCAAAAGTGGGGCAAGTCTGGCTTCACGCTTATCGAGTTGCTGGTGGTCATCGCCATCATCGCAATCTTGATTGCGTTGTTGCTGCCAGCCGTCCAACAAGCACGTGAAGCTGCTCGCCGGACACAGTGTAAGAACAATCTGAAGCAGTATGGTCTCGCGCTTCACAACTACCATGATACTTTTGGCCGGTTTGCTATCGGCGGAAGTAACTGGACTGGCAATCGCCTCGGCTGGCAGGCGAGAATTCTTCCTTATGTTGAGCAGGCACCGCTATACAGCGCCATCAACTTTAACGGAGTGAATTCCTTCGACCAGACGATCAGCGGTAAACTGCTGAGCCAAACTCGACTGCCGTACCTCAACTGTCCAACCGATCCGATCGGCAGTGGAACGATGCTCAGTGATCGAGTGCAATCAAACTACAGCGGTAGCCTTGGCAACACCGTAGTGACCTCGGCAAATGCCGCCTGCGACGTGCTTAGCAACACCTTTGCGACACCCGGGACTGCCGGGCACGGCGGCGGGCTTCAGTCGAATAACGTGGATGGGATCTTCTCCCGCGCAGGATTCGGAGCTACGATCGGTGATATCACTGACGGTACCAGCAACGTACTGCTTGTCGGAGAAATCCTGCCCGAGAGCAACGACCATGAAGGTGGCGGATGGCCGCACGACAACAACATGTCCAATGCACACGCGTCGACGCTCATCACGCCGAATGACTTCACAACGACCGTCGCTATTCCTGGTGGAGCAGGCAAGCCTCCGGCAACTCCGGATTGTTCTGCGAAGAACAACTGGACTTACTCATGGGGATTCCGCTCACGTCATACCGGCGGCTGCCAGGTTCTTCTGTGTGATGGCAGTGTCCGATTTGTCAGCGGTAACATTAGCGCTCAAACCTGGCGAAACCTCGGCGGCAAGTCCGATGGTCGAGTTTTAGGCGAGTTCTAATCTCCAGAAGGTTAAGAGCAAATCCTGATGACGAGCGACGGGGGACTATTGTTCCCCGTCGTTTTACGTTTCCGATACTGATATCTCTCCGTTCATTTCCCCATCAAATCGTTTATTGTTTGGAGTCGATTTCTTATGGCAGGCACAGGGATTACCCCCCATTGGAAGTGGATCGTCGGTTTGTTCCTATTTGCTGCGGTTGGTTGCGGTTCCGAAGGCACACCGGCAAGAAAGCTGGCACCGGCGAAAGGGGTGGTGAAGTACAAAGGCGAGCCCATCGGGGGAGCAACTGTGCTATTCTCGCCGGCTGAAGGTACACCGGGCAATGGAATGACTGATGATGCGGGTAACTTCGTAATCACCACTGGCGGCCGTGCCGGTGCAGAACTCGGGAAATGCAAAGTGATGGTTTCGAAGCCTGCTGCTGGCGCCGGAGCCCGACCTGACATGACTCCGAAAGATATGGAAGAAATGATTAAGGCCGGGAAATCACTTGCTCCGGCGAAAGACCCTATCCCGACACGTTATGCCACCGAAAAGACATCTCCTCTTGAAGCGGAGATCTCGTCAGACGGCGAATCAAACGTTTTCGAGTTCAACCTCGTTGATTGAAACGCAAGGTCCTGCGAGACCAAGTGACAACTCGACGCCCTGCACGGTGTTCCCGCTGCGGGGCGTTGTCGTTTATTCCTGCTGAAGAATGCGTCCCTGCGTGGCCAGCAATTGCATCGCGCCTTCGTGAGCTGGCTCCAACAACAGCACAGATCTTGCCCACGCCATGGCTTGGTCAGGTGTGTCATAGCGTCGATAGAGTTCTGCGATCTCCCATCGCGTCTCGACGTCCCGCGGGGCCTTTTCTGCTGAGTCTTCCAGGAGCCGCAGTCGTTCCAGATCGGCCAATGCCTGCGCCGTGTAGTCCAGATGAGGTTGGGCCGCATCCGCTCGTCCTGCTGCTGCGAGCATCGTCCCCAGGGCTTGTCGAGCAGAGACTGTTGCCGGTTGAAGTGCCACGGCCTGCTCCAGCGATCGAATGGCCTCGTCCGTCGCGCCACGATCAGATTGTGCCCGCCCCAACTCTTCCCAAACCTCTGCGCGTTCCGGGCAGCGATTAGTGATGTCCGTCAGTAGTTGTTCGGCAGTTGCAGAATCACCCTGTCTCCGAGCCGCACGCGCCCATCCGAGTCTTGCGCGGTCCGCATCCACAAACCCTCGTGCCTCGGCCGCTCGCTGGAAGTAAGGTTGAGCATCTTGAGGTCGCTGAAGTTCCAGCAGAGATTCAGCGAGAGCCAGCAGGACATCATTTCGCTGGGGGGCCAGTTTTAGTGCTTGTTGAAAGGCCTCCTCAGCTGCGGCAAACTGTTTGACCGAGGCATGCGTTTGACCTCGCAGATAATACGCCTGATGCGCCCCGGGTTCGTCTTTCAGCCATGCTTCGATCAATTGCAAAGCTTCGCCAGGACGGGCGGTCAGCAGAAACCCGGCCGCATAGGCCGCACAGGTTTCACCAACGGGAATGTCCTGGGATACCAGAAGATTGGACAGGTGAGGTTCGGCAATCTCCATCTGCCCGGATTGTGCAAACGCCAGCCACTCCTCCCGTTGAATGCGCTCTCGGGAGACCCCCAAAGTATTTGCCAGCAGCAGTTGTTCACGCACCTCTTCAAATTGCCCGAGCTGGAGGAACGCCCGATTCCTTGCGATCGCGATGGTTCCTTTGTCTGTTCCGCAGCGTTCTGCCCAATTCAGCCAGCCAATCGCAGCATTCGCATCTCGCTGCTTGAGCGATTGATTGGCGAACCACCAAGGCCCCTGCGCTCCGACCGCCCCGATCATGAGAGTTAATGAGGCTGCTATCCACCAACGTCGCCGCGAACCCCGCCTGTGGCCCACCGGTGATTCTGGCGAACCGGATTGAGGTTTGTCGCGGGCTGTTTCTCGTGCCATGAAGACGACCGCAGTCAGCAGAATTCAAAGAGTAAAGAAGACCACCAGTGTCCTCACACCAACCTCCATCACCAAACTGTCTCGTATGGTAGGAATCCAACTCCACGAGTGCCATCAATTTCACGGGCCGATCTCAAAGCCACGTCTCACTCCGCGCCCTGTGTGCAGGGCGAAAGCAAACAGGCGATGACTCCACGGCTCGACATCGTGAATTGTTGCAGCTAACTTGCTGGGCGATCGACTGCGGTGGGGGTGAGTTAAACGATGTTGTTCCATCGTGGACGTCGCCTCTGTACTCCGTGGTAATAACAAAACGGGGATACGCTTTGCCTGCTGCGAATGTTCAGGATCAGCCGTGAGTATTGATGATAGCTCGAATCAGACGCATCGCAGGACCATGCTGGCGGCGGCATTTCTGGCGTGGATGTTTGCAGGGCTGGAAAACTCCCTGTTCATTCTGATTCACCGTCAGATGATGCTGGAGCTGCTGGGCCCAGATACGCCAGAGAAACTGATCACCGAATGGTTCGCCTGGTTTCAGTCGGCGTTTCTCTTCGGAGCGGCCGCCGGCGGTTGGATTTTTGGCGCACTGGGAGATCGCTTCGGGAGAACTCGCGCGATGGCGTTGAGCGTTGCCTGTTACTCAACGTTGACACTCAGTTGTTATTTCGTCCACGATGTTCGGCTGATGTGGGCAATGAGATTTACGGCATGCCTTGGGTTTGGCGGAGCATGGCCGAACGCAGTCGCGTTGGTCTCGGAAGCATGGCCTTCTGCATCGCGCCCTTTGATGGCCGGAGTCATGGGGACTGCGGCCAATGTCGGCTTCGTTATCCTGGGAGTCATCGGCTACACATTTGCCATCACCAGCGACAATTGGCGATGGACTTTGCTGGTCGGCGGGGCGCCGGTGGTGCTGGCTGCCTGGATCTTCATCGCAGTTCCGGAGTCGTCGCGATGGCTGACGGCTCGATCTGCAGTCCGTGAAGCGAAGGCAAAAGCTCCTGTGATCGAAGTGTTCCAGCC